>DAITPG010000005.1:0-25595 GCA_036833715.1 Eubacteriaceae bacterium
TAATCATGGTGTCGCATGACAGAGATGAAATATACCGCCTTTGCCATAAAATAGCGGTTTTTTCACAAGGTTCCATTGATACGCTCGATGATAAATGTACTTTATTTGACGATCCAAAAACGCTCAATGCGGCAATTCTGACCGGCTGTAAAAATATCTCGCGGGCAAGGCGAATTTCCGAATACAGCGTGGAGGCAATCGACTGGGGTATTATTCTGGACACAAACCAAGCGTTTCCTCCTGATATCGATTATGTGGGCATCCGCGCGCATTTTATACAGCTTGCCTCCGCAGAGCAAAATTGTATCAATACGTATGATTTTTGCGTTGTCAAAGAATACGAAGACCCATTTTCATCGATCCTTATACTGCAAAATAAAAAACTGCTCTCATTCAATGACGATTCATTTATCCGCTGCCAAACAGAGAGAAATTACGCGCATGTCTTTAAGCCGGGTGATACTGTGCGTATTGCTTTGCCGAAAGAGAAACTTCTTTTTCTGACAGATCGCCATTGATGAACGCAGCGCATTAAATACAGGGGTAAGGGCAATCCTCGCAGGGCAGCAGATCTTTTTTACTGATTGCGCGGATGCCGTTTTCGTCATTTAAAAAGACAGGTTTTTTATCGCCAGTCGTCGGCTGGATCATATCAAAATCAGCTGAGCCGTCCATATGTTTCAGGTGGCATTCAACCAGCTCCCATCCCTGCTGCGTCATAATATGAACAGGTATTTTAATACCTACCTGCGCTATGGAATTGGGTTCTATGTAGACGGATATCTGTTTGGACGCGCAGGACCAGACAATATCGGCATATTGTTTCATGGCTTCCGCAGTTTGTTCCGAAATACCGGTGGAACATAAAGCGAATTTATAAAGCTTGACATTATACTCTTTTTGGATCGCATCCAATTCGCTCAGTAAAATATTATCCGTGGAAGCAAGCGTGACCGCTATTTTTTTATAGCCGAGATCGATTGCTTTTTTTACGCCAGCGATCTGGTCGATCGTTGCCGTATAAGGGAACACGGGAATTATATTCGCTTTATAAGCCGTTTTGATGATGCTGCTCGACGGACTCGTATAAAACAACCCGGTCATGCGCTTGACCGCGCCCTGGGTAGCTTCGGCGTTTGTAGTAATGATGGTACCCAGATTGTTGGATACGATGACCGCCGCATCCAAAAGCCCGTCATTAAAAGCGGAATAGATCGTTTCCGATGCGCCGAACGCCACATTGGCTTCGCAGGAGTTTAAAGCTCTTCCTGTATCAAAATATCCGCCGTGAATAACGACCTCATTGATGAGGCGAAGAAGGATCGGCGTCCTTTCTTTTGCTTGTTCGGTTTGCATGGCTGCTATCAGTCTTTCACCGGTCTTGCCTCCCACTTCTTTGAGCAGCTTAAACATCAGCGGGCAATAAGAGATGGGAATCTCGGTGGCATATACAGCTTCCAGCGAACCTGTGTGCGCGGCGGAAAGAAGGATGTAGCTGCCGAACATACGCGTGATATGCGACGCATTGGTTTCGTAATAACTTCGCACGCCTTCCATGATGGTTTTACCGGCTTTTTCCTCGCTGCCACAAAACGCACAGATCAATCTTCCGTCTTGTTCCGCAATGCTTTGAACGCGAAAATCGTTATGCTGCTGCATTTCGTCGGTCAGATATTTTTCAAGATATTCTTGTAGGGCAGAGGTATATAAACGGATATTGCTTATTATAAACTTTTCGCCTTCAACCCCAAAAAACTTTTTGAGCGGTATCTGTTTTAAAGTTAATTTCAACTCATAAATATTCATATCCGGTTGTATTTGATTGACGGTCCATTCTTCGCTTATGTATCGATCTGTTGTTAATTTCATAAATCACCTTAAATAATAAAAAATAGTTTTTGTTCATATTGAGTTCTTATTTCAATTATATTATAAAATTTGGCAGAAATAAATTTAATTTTTTATTTTGAATCTAAAAGGATTCAAAATAAATACGGTAAAATCCAATACGTAATCAACCACGCAAATTATAGATAAATTCGCATAAATATACACTTATTTTACGAAAAAATTTATCAGACCGCAACTTGGCGGTGCCCGTGTAAAATTTCGGTATGATCTATTTACATGACTGCAAAGGCACTATAAAATCAAGTTTAACAGATAAAATTTAGAAGCAAAAGAGGTGGAGAGATGAACATCAACAGCATTACGATCATCGGTGGGTATGACAAGGTTGGCAATAAGGAGAACATTGAAGAGCTGACGATTCACAAGGGCGAAATTGTCGGTATCGTCGGCCCCACGGGCAGCGGAAAAAGCTCCGTGATCTCGGATATTGAGCAGATCGCACAGGGAGACACATTTTCACGCAGAAGAATCTTATTTGACGGGAAAGTACCGCGACCCGGCATTGTATCCAATCCCAGAAAAAAACTGGTTGCACAATTGTCCCAAACCATGAACTTTTTGGCCGATATGGCTGTGGGAGATTTCATTTTACTCCATTCCAAATGCAGAGGCATCCGTGAGAATCGTGTGAGAAAAGTCATCGAGCTTGCCAATACCCTTACCGGCGAGCCGATCAAGCGGGATGATAACTTAACGACACTCAGCGGAGGCCAGTCCAGAGCGCTGATGGTGGCCGACATTGCGCTCATCAGCAATTCACCCGTGGTATTGATCGATGAAATCGAAAATGCCGGAATAAAGAAAAAAGAAGCCATTGAATTATTGGTCGACAGCGGCAAGATCGTGCTTATCGTTACGCATGACCCGATCCTTGCGCTGATGTCTCATAAACGCATCGTGATGAAAAAAGGCGGCATGGATAAACTCGTACTTACCAACAGCGAAGAAATCAATTTCTCAAAAAAGCTAAATTTTCTTGATGAAATCATGCTTGATATGCGCGAAAAAGTTAGATACGGAGAAAAACTGGATTACAGACAGCTGGAGAATTTATCGATATGAAAACAGTTATTGTTGCCGGAACACCCGGCTCCGGAAAAACCGCGGTGTTATTTCACACTCTCAAAACGTTACTGCAATCGGATCATCCTTGTTCGGTCGTAAAATTCGATTGTCTGTATACGGATGATGACAAAAGATTTGAAAAACTGGGTATCCCTGTCAGAGTCGGCTTGGCAAAGGACATGTGCCCAGATCATTTTGCGATATATAACTATGAAGAAGTCATTTTGTGGGCAGAAAATCAAAAAAGCGAGATTTTGGTCATTGAAACTGCCGGACTTTGTCACAGATGCGCGCCCTATACAAAGGAAAGCCTTGGCGTTTGTGTTTTGGATGCCACTACAGGTCCCAATACGCCGCTTAAACTCGGCCCCTTTTTATCCACAGCCGATATAGCAATCATAACCAAAGGCGATCTGATCTCTCAGGCCGAGAGGGAAATATTCAGGGAACGCGTGCTTGAAATCAATCCCGATTGCATAATTATCGAAGGAAACGGCCTCAGCGGAAAAGGCTGCAGTGAATTTGCCAAAGAAATCACAAAATCCGATGAAATCAATTTGAGCGGTGAAACCTTGAGGCATTCGGCGCCTGCCGCCATCTGCACGCTGTGTGTCGGTGAATCCAAAATCAGTCGTCTGTATCATCGCGGTCTATTAAGAAATATGGAAGGCGCGCAGTTTTATGAGGGAGAATAAAAAAGAGAAAAAAAGTATTATGGCGGACACGATTATCCAAACCACCGATATCGCTCAGCTGCTTCCTGGCTTCAACTGCAGAGATTGCGGATTTGCGGGCTGCACTGATTTCGCGGAAGCCTTGGTGGATAAAAAAACTGCATTAACGGGCTGCAGATTTATGCAGCAGCAACGTTTCAACAAAGCAGAGGTAGAGATTGTGTCCCTGCTTTCCCGAGAATATAAAATTGAGAAAAAAGAAAAAATATCCGGGGTTATCGACGGCTGTATCGCAGATTTTATATTGCATCCTCTCAAAGGCGAATGCTCCTGCAGGGAGATCCTTTTTCCGTTTTATCAAAAGGAATACAAAGCCGGCGATCTGATACGGTATCGGCCTTTAGGTTGCCCGCTGCCGCATTTCGCAAGGATCATACAAGCCGATAAAGGATTGATCACCGTACATATCGTAGGGCCTTGCTGCGGCTCCGAGAATACGGACAGCAGCGCGTTTGAAGACATCGGCGTTTGCATGGTGGGCGGCTTTATAGGTATTATCGAAGGCAAAAGGCCGAAGGTATCCCAAACCGTGCGTTTTTTGCCTGACGGCTGCATGATGCAAAAAGTCCATTCGGGCGTGATTGTACAAATGGAAGGTGACCGTGCCATTATCGAAGGCATCGATCTGAAGGTATGGGCGCTCCCCGAAATAATATCATAAAAATAAACAAGCACATTTAACGTAACCTTTTAATTGATAATAAAGAGGTAAAAGATGATAAATCATGATCAATTACTATGTTTGGCCAATGGCCGTTTGCTCAATGACAACGGACTGATCCTCTCGGACCCGACGGCTGAGAAAGCCGCATTGCTGAGAACCGTCTATAAAAATCAAAAGCTTCGATTGAAAGCGGATCAGCCCGGGATTTTTAAATTCAGCGATTGGCTTCCAATCGATCAAATCTTAAGATCCGAAGGGGCTCCGGTTACTTATAAAAGCAAGGGCCTCAGTGAAATGCTCGGCCTGCCGAACCTGTACATAACCTTCAGCGGATATTGGCCGCAGATCGGCGCACATATGTCAACGGGAACGTTTAAGGAATGCGAAGCTTATTCGGTTTGTGCCCGAAAACCGGCTGATTCCGGCATCCTTGTCGTCGCATCAGCCGGAAACACGGCCAGAGCATTTATAAAAGTCGCATCCGAGAATGAAATACCGATGGTGATCGTAGTGCCCGAGAAAAATCTGGGAAGTTTATGGTCCGTAAATGAGTTAGCTCCTTGTGTAAAGATCATTGCGGCGGGCGGAGAATCCGACTATACCGATGCGATCCGTCTGGCGGATACCATATGCTCGCTGAAAGGATTTATAAGCGAAGGGGGCGCTAAAAACGTGGCGCGCAGAGACGGCATGGGAACGACAGTGCTTTCGGCCGCAACGTTTATCGGTGAGATACCGGATTATTATTTTCAGGCCGTAGGCAGCGGCACCGGAGCAATAGCCGCCCATGAGGCAAATCTGCGTTTGAACGAAAGCGGAGATTATCGGCAGAAAAATATGAGGCTTTTTGTGTCTCAAAATATTCCGTTTGCACCGATGGTAGACGCATGGAAAAAAGGATCGCGTATTTTGGACCCGATCGACGAACAGGAAGCGGTCAGGCAGATTGATGAGATTGAAGCAAAAGTGTTATCGAACCGTCAGCCTCCCTATTCCCTTATCGGTGGACTTTACGATTGTCTGTCCGCTTCCGGCGGAGATATGTTAGCCGTCGGCAACCGCGAACTGAAAGACGCCCAGATGCTTTTTGAACAGAAAGAAGGCCGCGATATTTGCGCCGAGGCCGGCGTAGCCCTTGCTTCGCTGATCATGAAAACAAAAGAAAATTTGCTTGATAAAAACGCGATTTATATGCTCAATATAACGGGTGGCGGCATGGGAGCGCTTGCCGCAGAATATGAGCTTAAACAGGCAAAGGCGCATCTAACCGTAGCGAAAGATGAGATCGGGAGCGAAGTTTCCCTGGAAAAAATAAATTCTTTGTTTTAAGGAGTTAATAATGAACGAAAAAGATATATTCGGAAAATGTTCAACCACCGAAGGTTATTTCGGCGAATTCAGAGCAAGCGGAGACCGTTTCTTTACGATGCCGGTCATGGAATCCGTGCCGGGGAAAATGATGCGCTTTCAGGGCAAAGACTGCCTGATGTGGTCCATCAACAATTATCTAGGCCTTGCCGAAAATGAGGAAATAAAAAAGGCCGCCATGGAAGCGCTGGAGGTATGGGGCACCAGCGGACCGATGGGTTCTCGCATGATGAGCGGCAATACGGTGGATCATATTGCGCTTGAAGACTCTCTGGCCGAATTTGAACAGAAAGAGTCATCCATCTTATTCAATTACGGCTACCTTGGCGTTATCGGAACGATCAACTCTTTGGTCGGCCCCAATGATACCATCGTTATGGATAAGCTGGTTCACGCATCCATTGTGGATGCTGCGGTCAGCGCGGCGTCTGACAGACGGCATATACGCGTATTCCGCCATAATGATATGGAAAATCTCGAAAAAACATTAAAATCCGTCAATGAAACCAGAAAAGGAGGCGTTCTCATCCTTACAGAGGGCGTTTACGGTATGACGGGAGATGTCGCCAAACTAAAGGAGATCGGTGAAATCAAAGATAAGTACGAAGCCCGCCTTTTTGTGGATGACGCGCACGGTGTAGGCGTAATGGGAGAAAACGGCAGAGGAACGGGAGAATACTGCGGAGCGCAGGATCTGATCGATCTATATTTTGGAACTTTTGCCAAAGGGTTTGCATCCATCGGCGGATTTACGGCTGCAAAAAAAGAGGCTGTAGAATGGATCCGCTATAATGCCAGAACACAGGTATTCGCCAAAAGTCTGCCGATGGTCTATGTGAAAGCGCTTCAAAAAACACTGCAAATCGTGCAAAACGAACCACAAAGAAGAAAGCATTTGTTTGATATTGCAGAAAAACTTTCGGACGGGCTTAAGGATTTGGGATTTTATATCGGAGAAGTTGAATCACCCATCGTGCCGGTATTCGTACCGGAAGGCAATTTGCAAACGGCAATGGAATGGATCAGTTATCTTCGCGAAAAAGGTATTTTTGTGACGGGCGTATCCTATCCCGTTATCCCCCGAGGATATATCATGTTCCGCATGGTGCCCACCGCTTCTCATACCGAAGAAGATGTCGCCATGACAGTTCAGGCCTTCAAGGATTTAAGGGAAGACCGAAAATTGGATCTTTCCGCAGATCACGCGGAGCTTTCGAAAATATACGGCGACAGCAAATTCGAATAAGGCAGCATAGGAGCATTGCATGGAATTTATCATCAGCGGCATTCAGCAGATCGGCATCGGCGTGCCCGATGTATATCAGGCATGGGAATGGTACGCGAAGACGCTTGGCTTTGACGTGCCGGTATTCGATGATCCGGGCACCGCGGATAAAATGCTGGTTTATACGGGCGGAAAGCCGCACAAGCGACATGCCGTTCTTGCAGTTAATATGCAGGGCGGCGGCGGGTTAGAAATATGGCAGTACACTTCACGTGTGCCCGTTAAACCCTCTTTTAAGCTTCAAGCCGGAGACATCGGCATTTATGCGATAAAAATCAAAACCAAAGATATCCAAAACGCTTTTCAAAAATTGACGGCCGAACAATGCAGGATCCTTACAAAGATAACGGATACGCCGGATGGCGGCAAAGCATTTTACGTAAGCGATCCCTATGATAATTTGCTTTGTATCGAAGAAACGACACTGCAAAATTTTATGGATACCTCCTCAGTAAACGGAGGGGCTATCGGTGTTGTGATCGGCGTAAGCGAAATGGGTGCATCCATTGACTTTTATCGCGAAATATTGGGCTACGATACCATTCTTTATGATAAAAGCGGAATATTTTCTGATTTAAGAACCCTTCCGGGCGGAACGGGGAGCTTTAGGCGCGTTCTTTTAACGCACCATCACCGATGCGGTGCATTCAGCCGGCTGATGGGGCCGAGCAGGATCGAGCTGATTGAAGCCCTGGACAGAACGCCGGAAAAAATATTTGAAGGCCGTTATTGGGGCGATCTGGGATTTATACATTTATGTTTTGACATCACGGGTATGTCAAAACTACGAAGCCTATGCGCGGAAAAGGGACATCCTTTTACGGTTGACAGCAATCCCGAAACGGCGGACGGAAAAAACGGTACCTTTAATATGGGCGAAGCCGCAGGGCATTTTTCTTACTGCGAAGACCCTGACGGTACTTTGATTGAGTTTGTCGAAACACATAAGGTCCCGATCATTAAAAAGATGGGATGGTTTATCGATCTTCGAAAGCGCGCGCCGAAAAAACCGTTACCCGACTTTATACTCAAGGCACTTCGCTTTAACAGAAAAAAATAAGGGTTATTTTTACACACTTAACAACAAAGTAAAAAGCATGCCGATTTCTGATCGGTTGAAGTTTTCGTCTTGCTATTTAGGGATAAATCTTTTATAATAAAAAAGTGCAGTTTTAATGATTTTTTAATGAAACTATGCTTATGCCAATTATTTCCGTACGATCCAGACCGTTTATACTAATTAAAGGAGTAATCATCATGGATAAAAAAGTTGACAAAGCAACCAGAAAATCGCGGTGGTCGTGGTATTTTTATGATTTTGGCAACTCTGCTTACGCTTCTGTTGTGCTGCTCGCGGTTTATTCATCTTTCTTCAAAAATGTGGTCGTAGGCGGTGCCGAAGGTACACGTTTGTGGGGCCTTTCCGTGGGGATCGCAGCGATCATTGTGGCGGTATTGTCGCCGATATTCGGAACCATTGCGGATTTCACAAGATCCAAAAAGAAATTTTTATTGATATTTACTGCTATTGCAATCATATTTACGGCATTGCTTTTTTTTGTGGGTAAAGGCGATGTTTTCACAGGCATGTTGTTTTTTATCCTTGCGGAAATCGGATACCGCGCAGCGCAGGTTTTTTATGATGCTTTGCTTACGGATGTATCTACGCCCGAATCCATTGGCTTTGTATCGGGCAAAGGCTGGGCGGTCGGCATGATCGGTGGCGTGCTTGCGTTGGTGATCGTTTTGGTACCCATTCAGCTGATCGGAAATTCGGTTATACCATATGCCTTTTTAATAACAGCGGCATTTTATGTGATATCCGCTATCCCTACTTTCCTTTGGGTAAGAGAAATCCATGAACCGGAGCCGGTTCCCCAAGGAGAAAGCACTATTGCCATCGGATTTAAAAAACTTCTTGAAACGTTCCGTTCTTTAAAAAGCTATAAAGAATTCATCAAATATATGGTCGCTTTTCTTATCTATAATGACGGTATCATGATGCTGATGGATTTCGCGGCGATCATCGGCGCTACCTTATATGGTATGGAGCAAACACAGCTGATCGTTTTTGTAATATTGATACAGATCGCAGGCACTTTCGGGGCGCTACTCTTCGGACGATTAGCCGATAAAAAAAGCAGCAAAGAATCCATTATTTACTGCCTGTTGATTTTAATCTTCTCGATTTGCGCGTTGTTCTTTATTCATGACATCAAATGGTTTTATGTTGTCGGTTTTTTTGCCGGCTTTTCTCTATCCGGCGCACAGGCGGTCAGCCGTACGATGGTCAGTCAGCTGGCGCCAGCAACAAAAACGGCGGAATTTTACGGATTCCTCTCCGTTGCGGGAAGAACATCGACTTTTGTCGGACCGCTCGTTTTTGGAACCATCTCTTACCGAGCGCATAACCTGTATGTCAATCAGGGAGTCGACGCGGTCCTTGCGGAACAATACGGTTTGTTATGGGCCATCGGGTCGATTTTGCTTTTCCTGCTTATCGGCATGCTGTTTTTACTGTTTGTTAGGCGTGTGACGGCCAAAGATCCGATCAATTATTAATCAGCAAAAATCAAACATAAGCGGATGCCGGACGGGCATCCGCTTTTTTTTGTACTCGTACTCCGCAAATTTTATCTCGGCTGCTGAATACTTTTTAAAACAAGCGCCATAATGAGAGTAAATGATAAAGCCTTATAACGGCGGAAAGTGAGAAAACATGCAACAGACTACGATCAAAGCTTCTCCCAGAAATGATACGCCGCGCGGTTTGAGACGAACGGGATTGGTGCCCGGAGTACTGAATGAAGCAAATACGACATCCATTCCGGTGCAGTTTGATGCCGGTGAAATCAATAAAATGATTGCCCAGCATGGACCCAACGCAAAATTTTGGATCGAATCGGGCGCGAGTAAAAGGTTCGGATTCATCAGCGAAATCCAAAAACACCCTGTGGAAAATAAGATCATCCATATCTCCGTGCAGATGGTTGAAAAGGACCAGAAAGTGAAAATGCATCTGCCTATCGTTTATCACGGCAAAGAAGAGTTGGAGGCAAGATTTTTATATGTGCAAGTGTTAAAACCCGAAATCGAAGTTTCCGGCAACGCCGAAACAATGCCGGATACCATCATTGTCGATGTATCGGATAAGCAGGCTGCAGAAAATATCACCACAAAAGATTTAAAGCTGCCTTCTGATGTCCATTTATTGGATACGGAAGAGGAAATTTATGCGCATATCAAATATAAAGAAGAACGAAGCTGATTTTAAAAAGAAGTCGCCATCGACTTCTTTTTTCGGTTTAAACTCCAAACGGAATCTTATCTTCCATCAAGTGCCGCAAGTCGATCGTCTCACCGTCGCCTACAAACGTTCCGTCGCCTACCGCATGAAAAGTGCGGCAGTCTTTTTTATCGGGATCGATCCAAGCGCGTACAGCCTGTAAAATAAATATTCCGTGCGGTTTAACATAGTCGATAACGCGGCATTCTAAATTGGCTATACATTCGCTGATCAGTGGCGCTTTCACATCCGAAGCAGGCAACTGCGTCAGCTCAAACTGTTTAAACTTATCGATTGTTTCTCCGCTGCAGTCCCCTATCTGTACTGTTTTTTGCGCCAGATCGATCGTCGGAACGCACAATGTACATTCTTTTGTGTTAAGCAACGCATGATAGCTGAAATTCCAGGGACCTGTTGTTATGGCTATGCGAGGCGTAAAATCCACCACCATGTGCCAGGTGATCGTCATGATATTGCTTTTTCCTTTATCATGGGTCGTCAACAGCAATACCGGGCCGGGTTCGATCAAGGTAAAGGCTTTTTCGATTGGCAGTTCAATCATTACTTTAACCCTTTCCGCGGTAATAAAATTTTATGTTTATCATATTACCTTCATTCAAAAAAGAGTACATCATCCATTTTTTGCAGCCAGAGCTCTTTTAATAACTCTAACTCCTCAATAAACTCTTTTCGAGTTTGTGTCTCCTTTAGTTCGAGTGTTTCCACAACTTCAAAACTGAAATCATCCTTTTTATAGTTCTCCCACACTTTTTCCAACTTTTTGTGTACGCAGCCGCCCATGGATTTTGAGAATTGAAAAAGACTTTCGCTGCCGTGCAAATTCATACTGGTTTCAAGAAGGATCTGCCCCGTAGTCCTGTCCGTAATTTTATAGATGCCGCCGTAGGTTTTTTGATCTTTATAGGCTTTGATTGATTCTTTTCTTGTTTTATCGGCCATTTCAATAACCCATTTCTTTTAATATTGCGGAAAGCGTACGCAAACGCTCTCCTAAAATTTCTCCGTCATTGCTGAGCGCCTGATTGAACAATCGGATGTCTTCTTCTATTTTATCGTTATCGGTGCATACCGAAATATTCATGGCATCGCCCTGCAGGCCGATCCTGTCGATAAGCGGATTTTCGGGATCATAGAGCTTCGGCATTCTATAGGCTTCCCTGAAATAAAGCAGGGCCCTGCATTCAAGGATGGCCAAGTCCAGAATACGATGCAACGGCAACTCTTCCGATTGTCTGGACCATTTTTCGCCTGTGTATCGCCATACTTTAGCCGAAATATCCACTTTGCCCCGGTCGTTCCATTGCGCCAGTCCCAATGATAAACCCTTGGTGTCGGTGTCGTAGGCGAATCTGCCGTCAATATTATCATAATTTTCCGATATAATGACCGGCTTATGTTTTAAAGTCGTAGGAATCTTCATCAACGTTTTCCTTTTAGTAAATTAGTAAATAACTAATTAGATAATAGCATATTGATTTGAATTCGTCAAGCATCTTTAAAAAAATATTGACAACCCCAAAGACGCCTATTATAATATAGATAAATTTCTATAACATAGATATATTTCTATATGGTGAAACGATGGATCAGGATTTTAACAGAAAAGTAGAGTTGTTAAAAGCTGCGGCGGATGAAATCCGTTTAAAGATCATAGACATGTTAAAAGACGGCGAATTGTGTGCCTGCAAGATATTGAAGAGTTTTCAGATCACGCAGCCGACTCTTTCTTACCATATGCGTATTTTAACGCAATGTGGTTTAGTGAGCAGTGAACGAAAAGGCGCTTGGATGCGTTATACGCTTAACGAAGATGTTTTGAGGGAATTGACCGATATTTTTTTGGGACTTACAGCCAATCAAATAAAAAATGAAAAATGCGCCTGCCGCAATGGCGAAAGAGAAGAAAATATCAATGGCGAACATCGCTGTCACCGACTTATGGAAAAAGAACCAATCAACGATTGACAACGGAGGTAGTAATGAGTTTAAGCAATATCATCCTTTACGCATTGGCGGCTCTGCTGCTTGGCGTATCTTTTTTAAAGGACAGGAAAAAATCAACCATGGCGTTAAAGAAGGCATGGAAATCCTTTGAGAATATTCTGCCGCAATTTTTAGTTGTGCTTTTGGTTGTGGGTATTATGCTGGCCTTGCTAGACGCTCAAACCGTATCCAAAATCATCGGTAAGGAGTCAGGATGGCTGGGCGTTGTTCTTGCCGCGGTAGTCGGCGGCATTACGCTAATACCCGGATTTTTGGCCTTCCCGACAGCCGCCATGCTGCTGAACGGCGGCGCGGGTTATATGCAGATCGGTGCTTTTGTTTCGTCCCTTATGATGGTCGGGGTTGTGACGATACCCGTTGAAACCAAATATTTCGGCAAAAAGGTTACGATTTTAAGAAATATATTCGCATTCTTATTTTCCTTTATCGTTGCGCTTGTGATAGATTTGGTGGTGGGATGATGAAAAAATTGATAAAAAGATATCGTGGATTTTTAATTATGCTTGCGTTAACAGGCATCGTTATTTTAATCAACAAAACCGTTGGATTTAAGGCACTCGTTATCACCGGCAATTCTTTAAAGGAAATGCTGATGGTTATTCCGCCCATTTTTGTTCTGCTCGGGCTTCTCGACGTATGGGTGCCGCGTGAAACCATCATGAAACTTATGGGTGAAAATTCCGGTTTTAAAGGAATATTGCTTGCTTTTATTTTGGGATCGGCAGCGGCCGGACCGCTTTACGGCGCTTTCCCCGTAGCAGCGGTTTTCATGAAAAAAGGAGTGAAATTTTCAAATATTATGATTTTCATCGGCGCATGGTCGACAACGAAAATTCCGATGCTGCTGTTTGAGATGTCGGCGCTCGGCTGGAAATTTACACTTACCCGTCTGCTTATCGACATTCCCGGCATTATCATTATCGCGCTTCTATTGTTCAAAATCATTTCCAAACAGGAAGTGCAGACGATTTATGAAAACGCCGAAAAAATCAATTAACAATCTGCTACTATTAAATAAAATGCTTAATTAAACAATAAAGCATAAATTAAATAATAAGTCCTTATCGATGGTAAAGGAAATAAAAAAAGTGAGGTGCAAAATGGAAGGAAAGGATAAAATCAATATTGCGTCATGTCCCGGTATGTGCAATCTGGCTAAGTTGACGCAGGGCTCGGCGCGCCGAATAGCGGAGGAAGGGTACGGAAATTTTGTGAAGCTTTATGGTCTGCGCGCAAGCGAAGTCAAAAAAACATTTTCGGATGCTTCCGCTTATTCTGATCGATGGATTCTGATTCAGGGATGTGAATATGAATGCGGTAAAAAATTTTTGGCAAAAGAAAACATTG
The DNA here is from genome assembly GCA_036833715.1 of Eubacteriaceae bacterium. Lineage (GTDB taxonomy): Bacteria > Bacillota > Clostridia > Eubacteriales > Anaerofustaceae > JBGMEA01. The sequence goes on from DAITPG010000005.1 coordinate 13,686, forward strand.
CTGCGGAAAAAAGCTTTACCGTGGCAAGCACCGGAATCGAGCGAGGCATCCATGTTGAATATTCCGAAGAGGACCAAAATAAAGTTGTTGCGGCAATCAAAGAATTTCTTGATTAATTTTAAAGGAAGAGGGTGTAGATATTGAAAACTAAACCGGTTTGGGACGATTGTGTAAAATTTCACGGACATGAATGCGGTGGCTTAGCCATCGGTTATCAGGTATGCGAATATGCAGCTGAGCTTTTGGATATTACATATGCCGACTGTGACAGCTTATTTTGTGTCGCCGAACTGTCATCCTGCCCTGTCGATGCCGTAAGATTGATGTTTGGCTGCACAGAAGAAAACAAAAACCTAATCATTAAACCAAACGACAGACGCGCGTTTCATTTTTATAATCCTGCAACTGGAGAGAAAATTCAACTCACACCGAAAGAATATCCCGAAATGCCCCGTGAAAAAATGAAAGAATGGCTGATGCAAACGAATTACCGGCAATTGTTTGACCGCGCGGAGAGCGATTGTGATTTTTCTTCCGAATTTGACATTTAGTTATATCGGCTAAACGCGGTAAGCGCAGATCCCGTAATCGACCTTTTAGCATCTCCGATCGATCGAATCACGTATGTTAAGTAAAGGCTGTTGATTTTTAGAATGCAAGAGACATCGGTTTCAAACCCCATAGGCAGATTTATATAGTTATCGAGCATGGTTTTCAGATAGGAATTAAAATCTTCCCCGCCTTTAAATTCAGAAAAAACCGACGGACGTTTTTTTAATCGCTTTCTTAATTTCTTACAAAGTATCTTCTCATAGATGTGATGTGAGTAACTGTATAACTTGGTGCCTCTGTTATGAGGAAGTGTGAAAAAATCTGATAAAAAATGGCAGATCACTCCCATTTGAAAACAAGTTAAATTTTTGTATTCTGCCGAATCGATAATTTTGCCCAAAACAAAATCACAGCGCAGTGCAGGCGTGTGCGGCGCAATAAAATAACTTAAACTGATATCGGGAAAAATGTTTCCGAATAAAAAAGATAATCTTCGGCCCGGTAAATAAGCGTATATGTATTTTGCATATAGATAATCGCTTAAATACAAATGAGACAATATATTCATAAAAACTCCTTTGCCATATAGTATTCAAAACGAAACTATGCGGCAAAGGAGTTTTGTCTTTTCAGCTTTTTTTCAAACATTTCTTATGCTGTTTCTAAAGTAATATTTTCAATATAGACATCCTGTTGGTTTTCAATTTTGATTTCCATATAATCGATCAATAAATTGCAGACTTTGGTTATGTAGTGGGCATCTCTGTCGATACCCTGCTTTTTTGTCAGATATTCTCTGTGCAGACGGGAAATATCACCGGAGATATCAGGGTTTTTACATTCAGCAAGATTTTTAGGATCATAAAGCGCTCGTTTCATTTTGCGTTCCAATATCTTTTCATAATAAAAATGCGCCCGGCTGTTGCTGCCGAATTCTTCATTGTGCGCGGAAGTGAAAAAATCCGCAAGATAATGAGTAATAATGCCGATTTGAATAAAATTGGGATAACGACCATCTTCAATCATGCCGGAATATTTTTCGATTTTATCGATGACCGAGCCGTACATGATTTGCGGGATGTGCGGATATCTGAAAAAGGAGCAGGTAATATCTGGCAGTATATTGCCGAATTTAAAACAAAAGCGATTAACAAGATTCAGCGAACGGCGATAAGAATGGATGAGCGATTCCGCCATCATCAGATGCGATTTCAAGTTCATGCGATTCCTCCTGATATCTTTATTATATAAAGCAAGCACAGGCGAAAAATCGCAATTGTGTAAATTAAGAGTTAAATTTATATTTTTTATCGGGATTTTACCTTAAATAGAGATCCGGTAAAAACCAAATGATTATCCTATTATCAACAATAGATTCTTTAAAATCTTTTACGAATCAATCGGCTTCTCTTTCTGCCGTTATATCAACCAATAGCCGCACCGGTCGATAGCGCAAAGCATAAATATAAAAAGCCGCAATATTTGCGGCGTATTCAATATCATATGGAACAAAATATTTAATTAAGCTTTATATGTTTTAGCCATGCGATCAACCGCGTTTTTGACTGCGGGAATCCAAAGGACAACAACGGTCATTAATCCTTCAAGGCCGATATAGGTAATATTGTAAACAAAAGACCAGGTAATGCCGTTATACCCTTCGGGCGCGTATTGCCCAAAGAAAAACACGCCGGATAAAAAACTTACCATAAATCTTCCCGAAATACCCGTAAGGTAGCCTAAGATCAAGCCATTTTTCTTTTTTGAGAAAAAACCGCCCAAGCCAAGCATGCCGAAGGCCAAGGGATAATCCATGAGAATTTGAAGCGGATAGACCGCGTACGGATTGATCAAAAGATCAAGCATGCCAAAGGCCATGCCAGCCATAATGCCAACTTTGGGGCCAAGCGTATACCCGACCAGAAAAATAAAAAACATTGAGAATAACGTTGCGCTTCCGCCCTGTGGCATTGGGATTTTCGGTATAAAATTATTGATCACAAATGCCAGAGCGATCAAAACAGCCGATAGGCTCAGCGACTTGACATTCATTTTTTTGTCTTTGCCGCTGAATACAAAAATAAGCGCCAGAATTAGGAAAATCGTGCCCAATGATACGAGCTGCCCTGCAGTGCTTTCAAAGAATTGTTGTAAATCCATAAAAAAAATCCTCCTTATAATTGGAGGGTAAGTAGATAAAAATTCATCTGCTTCCCTACGCCGGTATTGACCGAATCAGGTTGTAAGGGTATTATCTCAGCTTTTTAAAGCACCCCCAGCAACGATTATAAATGATATTGAATTGCTTCTATTATAGCGGATTATTCAGCTTTGTCAATTATAATTTACACAAGGGTCTCGTCTGTTTGTAAGTAAGGCCGCAATTTACTTTGATGAACGACGGTTTTATGATAGTATAGGAATAATTGCGTACATAGACGGAGGACAGATATGCCAAAAAAAATACTGCGTATGATGCTGTTGTTGCTATCGGTATTTTTTGCCGCGTTGTCTGTTTATCGAGAGCTGTTCATCGCGGACGATTCCATTAAACTGACGCTGCTTTTAAATGCGGCTTCGGTCATTTTGATATATCTTCATTATCTCAGTGGCGGAAAAGACATGAAAAAAAAGCGGAATTATTTATTCTATGCTTTTTTATTATATTTGGTTTTAATGATTTCATTGCTTTTTATAGACGCTCGATTTCTGCGCGACAAAATTTTTGATTATGATATAGTATCCTATGCCAATGACCACCTCAACCTCATTCCTTTTAAAACGATCTTGCTTTATATCGATGCTTATAAAAGCGGATATCTGCCCCTATCGGAAGTATTTATCAACCTTGCGGGGAACTTGGTTGCTTTTATGCCGTTGGGTTTTTTTCTGCCGAACATTTTTCCGCGTTTAAATCATACGAAATACTTTATTTTATATGTTTCAGTTTTGATCTTTACCGTAGAATTGCTGCAAATCCTTATGCAGACCGGAGTTTGCGATGTGGATGATTTGATCCTCAATTTAACAGGCGCTCTTTTGGTTTATTTTTTTGCGCGTAAAAGAAATGCGCGGACAAAAACAGGCGATTAGCGATTGAAAGTTTCATAAGGCATACGCAATATTTTGTTAATCCATACGGGTTTTATTGACTTTAAACATGCAATCCTATATGATAAAGTTTGATATTCCATGCTTAAAAAGCTGCCTTAATGATTATACTTTTTGATAAGCGATCGGCCGTTGCGCGCAAAGCAAATCTTGCGGTCGAAGAGATAAAGGAAATAATGAACAGAATTTGGTTTGTCAGCCATTATGTCATGCCCCCTCAATATGAAATGCGCGAAAAAACTTATAAATACGCAAAAATTTTATCGGAACAGGGATTTGATACGACCATCGTATCGGCCAGCACTATTCACAATACCGACATTAACTTGATAACCGGAAAAGAGCCCTATATAACAGCCGAATACGACGGCGTAAAATTTATTCATATAAAGTGCTCCCCTTACAGAGGCAATGGATTAAAGCGCGTAAAGAACATGCTTGAATTTTCTTCAAAATTTTATCTGTATGCCGGCAAATTTCCGCTCCCCGATGTAATCGTGGCGGATATGAATATTTTGGATTACGCACCCATTTATCATTTTTGCAAAAAGCACAACATCCGCTTTTATCCGGACGTGCGTGATCTTTGGCCCGAATCGATCGTCGAATATCTCAACTATTCACCTAAAAATCCGATCATCCGTTATCTGTACCACCGTGAAAAAATTATGTACAAGCGCGCGGACGGCGTTATATTTTCGATGGAGGGCGCCACGGATTATATCAAGGAAAAGGGCTGGCAAAAGGACTTTGATATGTCAAAGTTTCATTATATCAATAACGGCGTTGATCTGGCCGATTTCGAATACAACAGACAGCACTTCATATTGGATGATGCGGATCTTGAGCGAAACGATAAAATCAAGATCGTATACGCAGGTTCCATACGTAAAGCAAACAACATAGGCGAACTTTTGGATGTCGCCAAAAAGGTGTCCGAGCTGGGATGCAATAATATCGTGTTTTTAATTTATGGCTTCGGTGATGAAAAAGACGAATTAATGAGGCGTGTAAAAGACGAATACATCGATAATGTGATCTTTAAAGATGGCGTTAAAAAGAAATATGTACCGTCTATTCTTTCCAAAGCGGACTGGAACCTGATCCATGTCAAGCAGACAAAGCTCATGCGCTTTGGTTCCAGCCTCAATAAATTATTTGAATATTTCGCAAGCGGAAAGCCGGTTTTATCCGATTTGGACGTCAATTATGATTTGATCGAAAAGTATGACGCAGGGATTACCTTGCATTCGCATAAAACGGAAGATATTGCTCGGGCAATCGTCGAATTAAGCGCCATACCGAAAGAGCGATATGATGAAATGGCAAAAAATGCGCTCATGGCGGCAAAGGACTACGATTATAACATCCTTGCGGCACAGTTGTTGAAAGCTGTTTCCGAGAAATAAACTAGCAATTTAAATCAGCAGTATTATAGGAGAAAACACCAATGAAAGAAATTTTGCTGGATAGAATCAAAAACCGGGAAATCACTGTCGGCGTAGTCGGCCTTGGTTATGTGGGTTTGCCCCTTGCAGTCGAAAAAGCGAAAGCCGGATTTAAAACCATCGGTTTTGACATTCAGGCTGAGAAGGTTGCCATGGTCAATGAAGGCCATAATTACATCGGTGATGTGGTTGACAAAGACTTAAAAGACATCGTTGAAAAAGGCCTGCTATCCGCCACAACCGATTTTTCGTTTATCAAAGATGTAGATTTCGTGGCTATATGTGTACCGACTCCCTTGGACGAGCATCAGCAGCCGGATATCAGTTATGTGAAATCCTCAACCGAAGATATTTCGAAATACCTCAAAAAAGGAACAATGGTGGTTTTGGAATCCACGACTTATCCGGGAACCACCGAAGATTTGATCCGTCCGATTTTAGAGGAAGGCTCCGGCCTTACCTGCGGAGTTGATTTTTATCTGGGCTTTTCTCCCGAGCGGGTCGATCCCGGAAATCTTATCTATAAAACCAAAAATACGCCAAAAGTCGTCGGCGCTATTGGTAAAGATGCAACCGAAGTGATTGCCGCAATGTACCGCGCGGTGCTGGAAAGCGATATTTTTGAAGTATCCTCTCCTGCTGTTGCAGAAATGGAAAAAATTCTTGAAAATACTTACCGCAATATCAATATCGGCCTTGTCAATGAACTGGCGATGCTGTGCAACAATATGGGCATAAGCATCTGGGAAGTTATTGATGCTGCAAAATCCAAGCCCTACGGTTTTCAGGCATTCTATCCCGGTCCGGGACTGGGCGGCCATTGTATTCCGCTGGATCCGTATTATCTTTCTTGGAAGGCCAGGGAATACGGTTTTCATACGTCCATGATCGAAGCTTCCGGCATGATCAACGACCGTATGCCCGAATATTGCGTGGAACGCGCGTCCAAAATGCTCAACCGCGTAAAAAAGGCCATGAACGGTTCCAAAGTCCTTATATTGGGCGTGGCGTATAAACAGGACATTGACGACTACCGCGAAAGCCCGGCGCTGCGTGTGATCGAAATACTCCGGCGCGAAGGAGCTGTTGTGGAATATTTTGACCCTTATGTGAGCGAATACAGATATAAAGGCCAAAAATTTGCAGGTTTAAACGAATTAACGGAAGATGTTTTAATAGCTGCCGACATAGTCATGATCACTACCGCGCATTCGAATGTAGATTATAAATTTGTGCAAAAAAACGCCGCCATGATTTTTGATACGAAAAATGCGATGAAATCAGTAAACATCAGAACCAATATCGAAGTTTTATAAGAGGTAAAAATGAAATACGCACTCATTGGCTGCGGACGCATATCCGTCAATCATGTATCGGCCGCCATTCAAAACGGTTTGGATATCGTTGCGATCTGCGACATCGATCCCGCATGCATGGAAGATAAATTCGAAAAGTTTTCGCTCAAGGATTCAACCAAAAAATATCTTGATTATAAAGAAATGTTGGCTTCAGAAAGGCCGGAGCTGGTAGCGATCGCTACGGAAAGCGGAAAGCACGCGCAGATCGCACTCGATTGTATTGAAGCGGGGTGCCATCTGATCATTGAAAAGCCTATCGCTTTATCCGTCGAAGATGCGGATGCCATTATAAAGGCCGCGGAACAAAAAGGCGTGAAGGTTTGCGCATGCCATCAGAACCGTTTCAACAAATCGATCCAAAAAATTCGCGAAGCCATGGAAGCAAACCGTTTCGGTCGGCTGTTTTACGGTACCGCACATATCCGCTGGAACAGGGATAAATCCTATTATACCCAAGCTCCCTGGCGCGGCACATGGGAACAGGACGGCGGAGCGCTGATGAATCAATGCATCCATAATATCGACCTCTTGCGCTGGATGATGGGTGATGATATTATCGAAGTTGTCGGCTTTACCGACAGGCTCAATCACGATTATCTGGAAGCGGAAGACATGGGCATAGCGCTTGTGCGTTTTAAAAACGGCGCTTACGGTATCATCGAAGGGACAACGGACGTTTATCCGCAAAATCTGGAAGAAACGCTTTATATCTTCGGTGAAAACGGCACTATAAAGGTCGGCGGAAAATCCGTCAACATTATTGAAGAATGGAATTTTGCCGATAAAGCGGATGACCCTGAAGAGGTCAAAACGCGTTACAACGAAAATCCGCCCAACATCTACGGCTACGGCCATAATCCGCTGTATGCGGATGTGATTGATGCGATACAATCCGGCCGCCAGCCGCTGATCGATGCGCATGCGGGCAAACGTGCCCTAGAATTGGTGCTTGCCATTTATAAGTCCGCCGCGGAAGGAAAAAGTGTAAAGCTTCCTTTGGAAAAATGCAGCACCCTTGATTTTAAAAATCGATTTGACCGATAACTCCGTTGATCAGGCGGCGTTTCTTATTGGAACGAGGAATATATGAACGATTATTTTGTGCATGAAAGCAGTTATATCGATGAGGATGTAGTGATAGGAGCCAACACAAAAATTTGGCATTTTTGCCATGTCCAAAAAGGAAGCGTGATCGGGAGCAATTGCTCTTTGGGCCAAAACGTAAATATTGCGAATCATGTGAAGATCGGAAACGGCGTAAAAATACAAAATAACGTTTCGGTCTATGAAGGTGTGGAGCTCGAAGACGACGTGTTTTGCGGCCCTTCGATGGTGTTTACCAATGACCTTACGCCTAGAAGCCGTTATCCCAAAGGCAGCGCGGCTTATAAAAAGACGCTGGTTCAATACGGTGCAAGCATCGGTGCGAACGCTACGATCGTATGCGGACACACCGTAGGGCGTTATGCGATGATCGCAGCCGGAGCCGTGGTAACCAAAGATGTGCCGGATCACGCATTGATGGCCGGTCTTCCTGCAAAGCAGATCGGATGGGTATGCGAATGCGGACAGATTCTAACCATGGACTTTAAATGCTCCGTCTGCCAAAAGGAATATGTCCTAAATAACGGTAAAATGTCACTATTGAAATAAGAAGGTTTAGTATGGAATTTAGAGACCTCAAAAAGCAGTATCAATTAATGAAAACTCCGATCGACGCAGCCATTGCCGAAGTTCTTGCATCGGCAAATTTTATCGGCGGAAAACCGGTGGAAGCCCTGGAAAAAAGCCTGGCCGAATATGTGAGCGCAAAGCATTGCATTACCTGCGCCAACGGCACGGACGCATTGTCTTTGGCTATGATGGCCTGGGATATTAAAGAAGGCGATGCGGTTTTTGTGCCGGATTTCACGTTCTTCGCTTCGGGCGAGGTTGTGTCGTTTGAAGGCGCTACGCCTGTTTTTGTGGATGTCGATCTGCAAACCTTCAATATGGATGCCCAAAAACTAAGAGAAGCAATCCTAAAAGTAAAAAAAGAAACGGCTTTGACACCGAAAGCGGTCATTCCCGTTGATTTGTTCGGCCTTCCGGCCGATTATATTGCTATCCGCAAGGTTGCCGACGAATTCGGCCTAAAGATATTGGAGGATGCTGCGCAGGGTTTCGGCGGAAGCATCAACGCAAAACGAGCCTGTTCATTCGGCGATATTTCCGCGACTTCCTTTTTCCCCGCCAAACCGTTGGGCTGTTACGGAGACGGCGGAGCCGTTTTCACCGATGACGATGCGGCCGCGGAACTGATCCGATCCATCAAGGTGCATGGAAAGGGTTCCGATAAGTATGACAATATAAGGATCGGTCTAAATTCGCGCCTGGACACGGTGCAGGCTGCCATTCTTGAAGTAAAATTAAAAGCGTTTATAGAAACCGAGCTGGACGCGGTCAACAAGGCCGCGGACCGATATACGCAAAATCTGAAAAGCAAATTCAACACACCCATGATACCCGACGGCTTCGGTTCCAGCTGGGCGCAGTATACGATCAGACTGGCAGATAAACAGCAGCGGGACGAAATCCAATCCGCGTTAAAAGCGCAGGGAATCCCCAGCATGGTCTATTATCCGAAGCCGATGCATTTGCAGCAGGCGTTTAAGGATCTGCAATGGCGGAACGATGATTTTGCTGTAACGGACAGGCTTTGCGATACGGTATTATCTTTGCCGATGCATCCTTATTTGACCGAAGAAAAGATCGATACCGTTTGCGATGCTCTGCTGAAGCTTATCTAATTAAATTAATGATTATAAATCAATATAATATTTATATGAGACTCGAGGCGAGTCTCTTTTTTGTGCCTTTTTGGCTTACAAATGTATATATTATCAAAAATAAATATCTGTTTTGTAAAAAAAAAGAAAAAAAACTAAAAATGATGGCAAATGTGATGGGAATGTGACACGTGATAACTATTCTAATCATTACAAGGCAATTTTTGATTTATCTTAAATTTTATGATAGGAGAAAAAGGTATGCAATGGAAATTTAAAAAAATAGTTGCTATTCTTATTACGGTATTGATGATTTTTTCAACAATGCCAACGCAGGTATTTGCAGTTGTAACTCAATATACTTTGACGTATGATATGAATGGCGCAACGTCGGGCACGGTACCAGTCGACGGAAAGTCATATAACTATAATGAAAAGGCTACTATACTAGACAATACCGGCAATCTGAAAAAAACAAATTATATTTTCGATGGATGGGTGAATTCATCTGGTACAAAATATTCACCCGGTTCCGAAATGCGAATTAGAAGCAATGTAACATTATTTGCAAATTGGGTACCGATCCCGATGTATGTTTTAACGATCACCACGGTCGGAGCTGGAAGTGTGAGCAAAACCCCAAATAACTCATCCTATCCTTCCGGTACAGTTGTAGCATTGAACGCGACTCCTGATAATAATCATTGGACGTTCAGAGGATATTATACAAATCGATATTATAGTAACGGTAAATATACTTATTCCGGTAAATTAGATGCTCCTCAAGTAACAATGACTGCAAATAAAACAATTTATGCGGTATTCGATGAAGATTATAAATTCAATCATATCGATGTTGAATTGGATGGAACATTGGCAATCGATCAACAAATAAACGGTATTTCACAACCAGGTTATCCAAAATTGTTAAGTGTTGAAGTTTCTGATCCTTCTGCGAGTTATATTGTCGATGGTGTTACTTACTATCTCAGTTCAGATGATTTCGATCTTTCGTATTCTTCAACGCAAGGCTGGGAATTCCGAGCAACGGGTCTTTCATTTTATTGGCCAGATTCAGTTACGATTAACGCGACATTGACTGATCAGTATGGTGCAAATTATCCATTTAGCTATACTTTTGGACAAGCAGGTATTCAAGCAGCATATGATCTATGTCCGGGTACTGAATCACAAGGCAGCAAAGGTTTTGATTTTGAATTGACAGCTGAAGAAGTTGAAAATACAATTACACATAATGTGACCTTTAAAACTACAGCGGGCGGAAAGATCAACGGCGGAACATCAGATATCGTTCACACCGGCATCCTCAGCGGAACAAGCTGCCCTGTTCCTCCGACAACTAGCGCTAATACGGGGTATCATTTCTTGGGATGGACAATGAACGGCGGCGCAACTTATTACACCGCAGCTCAAGTCGATGCTATGACGATTGATGCTGACACCTATTTTACCGCTGTATTTGAACAGGATCAAGTCTTCCGTGTGAGAAACAGCAATGGTCCCGGAGGAGACCACGGTTATATCGCAGTAACCTATAACGGGATTACGGTTAATCTTGAAGCCAATCAAGAATACACATTTAATTATTACAGCACAGCCGGAGATGTTTCGGTTGACTTTATTCCGGATGCTAATTGGGCATTCGAATATTATGTAATCGGAAACGGCGCGAGCCATATCAATGACGATCCTGATTATATTGACCCCAGCACGTATGCCGGACAACCCGGCGCTAACAATATGATCAGTTTAAACCCGAAATGGTATACGAATCTATCCTATACCATTAACTGGATGAATGGATCATCTCAGCTTGAACAGGATACTAACGTTCCTTATGGATCACAGCCTGATTATAATAGTTCTACGCCTACTAAACTTGCAACAGCTCAGTATACATATACTTTTGCAGGATGGAGCACCGATCCGAATGCAACAATCGGAACGGAAGAATCTTTATTACCTCCTGTTACCGAAAACGTTACTTACTATGCGATCTTTTCTAAGACAACCAATAACTATACGGTTACTTGGATGAACGGATCAACGCTATTGGAAAATGATACAAACGTAGCGTTCAATACGCATCCCGATTATAACGCAGATGAACCGGATAAGGAATCAACCGCACAATATTCCTACACCTTTGCGGGCTGGAGCACCGATCCCGATGCAATATCGGGCACCACGGAAGTTTTACTTCCTACTGTATCGGCCTCAGTCACTTATTATGCGATTTTTACGGAACATGTAAGAAGCTATACCGTCACATGGAACAACTATGACGGCACACAGCTCGAAAAAGATACGGATGTCGATTACGGAACCGATCCGAGCTACGACTCCGCAGAACCGACCAAACCCTCCACCGCACAGTATGATTACACCTTCACAGGCTGGAGCCCGGCAGTGAGCCCGGTTACGGGAGATATCATTTACACGGCACAGTTCGGCGAAGAATTAAGAAGCTATACCGTCACATGGAACAACTATGACGGCACACAGCTCGAACAGGATACGGACGTCGATTACGGAACCGATCCGAGCTACGACTCCGCAGAACCGACCAAACCCTCCACCGCACAGTATGATTACACCTTCACAGGCTGGAGCCCGGAAGTGAGCCCGGTTACGGGAGATATCACCTACACG
>DAITPG010000006.1:0-20987 GCA_036833715.1 Eubacteriaceae bacterium
CCTGCCGGGCAATCGATCAGAACAAAATCAAAGGAGCTTTCAAGCTCATCCACAGGACCTGTAAACTGTTCGGGCGTTACAGCAGTCTTATCCGTTGTCTGCGCGGCCGGCAGCATTTGAAGGCCGGGAAAACGCTTGTCCTTGATTAGCGCTTGTTTTAAGCGGCATTTTCCTTCTGTGACATCAACCAGGTTATACATGATGCGGTTTTCAAGCCCCAGCACCACATCCAGATTTCGAAGCCCGATATCTGCGTCCACAACAACGACTTTATGCCCAGCCATTCCCAGTGCAACACCGATATTTGCCGTTGAAGTCGTTTTTCCGACTCCCCCTTTGCCGCTTGTGATAACGATCGTTCTTCCCATAAGCTACCTAACTCTTTAAATTATTTCTGTAAGCGATCCAGTGCTTAGCTTTGGCGGCAGCGCCGTAAATTTTTAACTAATCTTAACAAACCCATGGTGAAAAACTTGTCCCCTTTTGTTAGAACTTCCAGTCTTTGCTAAAAAAGATAGGCTGCCTGCATATTCATTTTTTCATTATTTTACTCTTTAATCTATGTATAATATGTGATAAAATATACACATAAGGGTAATTAGGCGGTGCTTTTTGTATTGTTATGCAAATTGACCGTTTTTGAAATTTTCGGTTGAATCCGTCGATCTGCCCTCTTACCATATTATTCGGGAGGATTCCTTGATAAACAGAATCTATGTAGAAAAAAAGCAGGGTTTTGACATTGAAGCCGTAAGGCTGACCGGCGAAATCAAGCAGCAGCTTTCATTGAAGGGCTTGCAGCGGATACGCATTTTAAATCGTTATGACGTTGGGCTTTCGGGAGTTATTCCCTTCGCCGACACCGTTTACGGGATATTTGCGGAAATCAACCAAGATGACGTCTATTTTGAAAAGTTCCCCTCAGAGGCGGCAGACAAGATATTCGGCATAGAATTTCAGCCCGGGCAATATGATATACGATGCGATTCCGCGGTGCAGTGCATTAAACTGCTCAGCGCGCAGGCAGAGGCAACGGTTCGCCATGCGAAAATTTATATGATCAAGGGGGAAGTGTCGGACATCGATATGGAGAAGATCAAAAAATACATGATCAATCCGGTCGATTCGCGGGAAGCTTCCTTGGAAGATATTAAACAATTTGAAAATGAAACAAAAACACCCCAAATAAAAATGGTTCTTGATGGTTTTAGGGATTACAGTGAGCTGGAGTTGGACAAGTTTATAACGGACAATTCCCTTGCAATGGATCTGGCGGATATTAAAACGATCAGGGACTATTTTAAATTTGACGAAAAAAGAGATCCTACGCAAACCGAGCTGAAGGTGCTCGATACGTATTGGTCGGATCATTGCAGGCATACCACATTTTCTACCGTTTTAAATGAAATCCGCTTCGGCGAAGGGCCGATGAATGAGGAAATCAAGAAAACTTATGACGAATATCTGGCCGTCAAAAAAGAAATGGGCAGAGAAAACAAACCCGTTACGCTGATGGATATCGCTATTTCGGGCTGGCGTTACAATGATTATAAAGGGCTCTGCGAGGATATCGAGGAAAGCGACGAGATCAACGCATGCAGCTATCACATTAAGACGGATGTCGATGGAAAACAGGAAGATTACCTGCTGATGTTTAAGAACGAAACGCATAATCATCCCACAGAGATAGAACCTTTCGGCGGTGCTGCCACCTGTCTGGGCGGAGCGATCCGCGATCCGCTTTCGGGAAGAGCTTATGTGTATCAGTCCATGCGCGTGACCGGCAGCGCCGATCCGAGACAAGCTGTCGAGAGTACGCTGCCCGGCAAGCTGCCGCAAAGAAAAATCACAACACAGGCCGCCGCGGGCTTTTCATCTTACGGCAACCAGATCGGTTTATGCACGGGCCAGGTAAAAGAATATTACCACCCCGCGTTTGCTGCAAAACGCATGGAAGTGGGCGCAGTGATCGCCGCCGCGCCGAAACAGAACGTAGTGCGACAAAAACCGCAGCCGGGCGATTTGATCTATGTGATCGGCGGCAGGACCGGACGTGACGGCATCGGCGGAGCTTCGGGCTCATCCAAAGAACATAATGCGCAAAGCGTGGATACTGCCGGCAGCGAAGTCCAGAAAGGGAACGCCCCGGAAGAACGAAAGCTGCAGCGCCTTTTCAGAAATGCCGATTGCGCCAAACTCATAAAAAAATGCAACGATTTCGGCGCGGGCGGCGTAAGTGTCGCCATCGGAGAGCTTGCGGACAGTTTGGAAATACAGCTGGAAACCCTGCTGTTAAAATACGAAGGCTTAAACCCGACGGAGCTTGCCATCAGCGAATCGCAGGAGCGCATGGCCGTGGTGATTGATCCCAATGATGAAGAAAACTTTTTGAGCCACGTGCGCGAGGAAAATCTGGAATATTCCAGATCGGCCGTCGTTACGGACAGCGGACGACTCATTATGCGCTATAACGACACCGAAGTGCTCAATCTCAAGCGCGCCTTTATCGATACCAACGGAGCCAAAAAATTCGCTTCTATCGACGTCGATTTTCGTCCGGCGCAGAAAGCGGACTTTATTCCGGATCAAACTTTCGGCGAAAAACTCGCACGCATCATCCAAGATATCAACGTATGTTCTCAAAAAGGGCTGGTTGAAATTTTTGACAATACCATCGGCGCTTCAACGGTGCTTATGCCTTACGGCGGAAGGTATCAGCTGACGCCTTCGGATGTGATGGCCGCAAAAATTCCGGTACTGGGAGCGGATACAAAAACCGTTTCGCTGATGGCCCATGGATATGATCCGTATTTGGGTGCCGAAAATCCTTATCTAAGCGGTTACAATTCAGTTTTATCCTGCGCCGCAAAGCTGTTATGCGCGGGTGCGATGTTAGGCGACATCAAATTGTCTTTGCAGGAATATTTTGAAAAACTACGCACAGACCCCAAACGATGGGCAAAGCCGTTTGCCGCGTTGCTGGGCGCGCAGAAAGCGCAGATTGCCTTAGGAATAAGCGCCATCGGCGGAAAAGACAGCATGTCCGGCAGCTTTGAGGATTTGGATGTCCCGCCCACGGTCATCTGCTTTGGGGTAGCGGTAAGCGATGTCAGCCGCATTGTATCCGCCGAATTCAAAAAAAGTGGAGCATCGGTTTATTTGCTGCGATTTAAAAAGGACGCAAACGGTTTGATCGACGCCAAAGATTTTAAAGAAAAGTCTGCAGCATTGACATTCTTCATCGGACAAAGCCGCGTATCGGCCGCAAAAGCTGTCGGGTTCGGCGGGATTGCGGAAACCGTATTTAAAATGTGCATCGGCAATAAGTTTGGATTTGAATTTGAAGAAACCGATTCAGCCGATTTATTTGAAAAAGACTACGGCAGCATTGTTTTGGAAATGCCTTATGATTTTGCTTGCGCCGATTTTCCGGGATTAACGCTGCTCGGCAGAACGACCGACGAAGCAGCCATACGACTGGGCAATGAAACCGTCGATCTCAATAGCCTGATAAACCGTTGGGAAACGCCGCTTGATGAAATTTTCCCGCAAACCGCCAAAGAGAGTGTTGAAGCCAAAGAATTGCGGTTTAAAACAGAAGTTATGATCAAGGCTGCGGCCAAAGTCGCGAAACCGCGCGTGTTTGTTCCGGTTTTTCCGGGAACCAACTGCGAATACGATACGATGCGCGCCTTTGAAAAGGCGGGCGCCGTCTGCGTTCCGTTTGTATTCAAAAACAAATCGACGCAGGACATACTGTACAGCGCGCAGCAGATCGTGAAGATCATTGAAAATTCGCAGATCATCGCCTTCCCGGGCGGATTCAGCGCGGGCGACGAACCCGACGGCTCGGGAAAATTTATCGTCTCCGTCTTAAAAAATAAAAAAATTGCCGAAGCCGTCAATGAACTGATCGGTAAGCGCGACGGACTTATTTTGGGAATATGCAACGGCTTTCAGGCTTTGATCAAAACCGGCCTTCTTCCCTACGGTGAAATCGGAGGGGTTTTTAAGGATTCCCCGACGCTGACCTTCAACCATATCGGCAGGCATGTGGCAAAAGTCGTGCACACAAAACTTGTTTCAAATAAATCGGTATGGTTTAACGAAATGCCGATCGGTGCGGTTCATTCGGTCGCTTTATCGCATGGCGAAGGGCGATTTGCCTCAGATGAGCGGCAGCTCGCAAAACTCATCAAAAGCGGACAGATCATAACCCAATATTGTGATTTTAACGGCAAGGTCATCGGGACGCCGGATATCAATCCCAACGGCAGCATATACAATGTGGAAGCCGTTTGCAGCCCTGACGGCAGAATACTCGGAAAAATGGGACACAGCGAACGCATCGGAGAGGGATTATATCAAAACCTAACCGGTGATTTCGATCAGAAAATATTCTTGTCGGGTGTAAAATATTACAGCTGAGAAAGGAAAAACTATGGCAAAAGCAGTGATCGTAATGGGCAGCGCGTCTGATTATGAAGTGGTGGAAAAAGGCGAAAAGATATTAGAAAAGTTTGGCGTGGAATATGATGTCCGCGTGATATCGGCGCACCGAACGCCCGATGAAGCGGCGGAATTCGCAAAGCGCGCGGAGGAAGACGGCGTTGAAGTGATCATAGCTGCCGCGGGCAAAGCGGCCCATCTCGCAGGCGTGATGGCCGGGATAAGCTCACTTCCCGTGATCGGCATACCGATCAAAACCTCGCTCATGGGCGGGCTGGATTCTTTGCTGTCGATCGTGCAGATGCCCAAAGGCGTGCCCGTGGCCACGGTAGCCGTGGACGGGGCGGAAAACGCCGCCTTGCTGGCTGTGCAGATTTTATCGGTAAAATATCCGCATTTGCGCGAAGCATTTAAGGCATATAAACAGTCCATGCGTGACGAAATCATTCAAAAGGATGAAGAATTTCGTTTAACCGCAAAGCGCAAAGATCAATAAGTTTTTAGAATATAATGAAATAGCTTTATCATAACGAACAATGAATGAATCGGAGGATCAAGATGAAAAAACTGCAGATGTTATACGAAGGAAAAGCAAAAAAAGTTTTTAAAACGGATACCGAAGGCAAATATATCATCGAATACAAGGATGACGCTACCGCGTTCAATGCGCAAAAAAAGGGCACCGTGCACGACAAAGGCATCGTCAACAATAAAATGACCGCCATCATATTTGCGATGCTGGAACAAAACGGAGTACCCACGCATTTTGAAGCATTGATCGACGACAGACATCAAATCGTCAAAGCCGTTGAAATCTATCCTCTTGAAGTGATCGTGCGAAATGTTGCCGCCGGATCCATGAGCAAGCGCCTGGGCATACCCGAAGGAACACAGCTGAAGTTTCCGGTGCTGGAGTTCTGCTATAAAAATGACGCTTTGGAAGATCCGCTCATCAATGACGATCACGCGATGGTGATGGATCTGGCAGACGAAAAAGAAATCGAAACGATTAAAAAATACACCAAAAAAATAAATGAACTTTTAAAAGAATTTTTCTTAAAAAGCAATTTAAAACTCATCGACTTTAAAATCGAATTCGGCAAATACAACGGCGAAGTTATTTTGGCCGATGAGATTTCTCCCGATACCTGCAGGCTGTGGGACGCCGACACCAATGAAAAGATGGACAAGGACCGCTTCAGACGTGATTTGGGTCAGGTGGAAGAAGCCTATCAGGAAGTGTTAAACCGCATCTCTTCGCAAAAATAACCTGTTTTACAGGAAAGGAAAGCATAAAACGATGGACAGATCAGACAAATTCAGGGATGAATGCGGCGTTTTCGGCATTCACCGCATCGATGAATCATCGGCCGCCCCGTATGTTTATTTCGGACTCTACGCGCTTCAGCACAGAGGGCAGGAAAGCTGCGGCATCGTTGTCAACCATAAAGGATCGCTGGAGCAGACCCGCGGCATGGGCCTTGTCAGCGAGGTGTTCACTTCGGACGCTCTATCCAAAAAAGAAGGAAGCATCGCCATAGGGCATGTGCGTTATTCTACAGCCGGTGAAAGCAACATCAATAATGCGCAGCCGCTGATGGTTAACTGCCGCGAAGGGCAGCTTGCCATTGCGCATAACGGAAATCTTGTCAATGCCAACGAGCTTCGAGAACAGCTGAGTGATGAAGGCGTGGTTTTTTTAACCAATTCGGATACGGAAGTGATCGTGAATCTGATAGCCAGAAATTATCAAAACGGCATCGTGGAAGCGATCAAAAAAGTTTCCAAGATCATTCAGGGATCCTATGCGCTGGTGCTGACCGTAGGCGATAAGCTGATCGGTGTCAGAGACCCGTACGGAATTCGTCCTCTGTGTCTCGGCAAGACGAAACACAGTCTGGTACTGGCCAGCGAATCCTGTGCGCTCGATGCCGTCGGCGCCGCCTTTGTGCGCGATATCGAACCCGGTGAGATCATAGTCATCGACAACAGCGGCATTCGTTCCGGAACCATGCGAGACGGCGCGCAAAAAAGACCCTGCATATTCGAACTGGTCTATTTTGCCCGTCCGGACAGCGTCATCGATGGTTTCAGCGTGTACAATTCGCGGCTTATCGCAGGCAAGGCCTTGGCTAAAAACGATGACATCGAAGCGGATATCGTGATCGGCGTGCCCGATTCCGGCGTTTCCGCCGCCATCGGATATTCCGAGATGTCCAAGATCCCGTACGGAGTGGGGCTTATCAAAAACCGTTATGTTGGACGATCTTTTATTCAACCAAGCCAAAGCATGCGCGAAGAAGCCGTTATGCTCAAACTCAATCCGCTGAAGGAAACCATTATGGGCAAAAGGGTCGTGCTTATTGATGATTCCATCGTTCGCGGCACCACTTCCAAAAGGATCGTCGAAATGCTTCGCTGGGCGGGCGCGACCGAGGTACATTTCAGAGTCAGCAGCCCTCCCACGGTTTATCCCTGCCATTTTGGGATCGATACACCAACCCGAAAAGAGCTTATCGCGGCAAACCTGTCACTTGTAGAGATTCGTGATTTTATCGGCGCCGACTCGCTAAAATATCTGTCCATACCCGATCTGATCGAAACTGTAGGCGGCGACACACAATACTGCATGGGCTGTTTTGACAGCTGTTATCCCATACCCGTAAACGAAGAACAGATATGAGGAATCTATGGAAAAATTAAGCTATAAATCCGCAGGAGTGGATAAAGAAGCCGGTTATGAAAGCGTTCAAAAAATAAAGGATTTCGTTAAGCGCACCTACAGTCCGTTTGTGCTGGGTGATCTGGGCGGTTTCGGCGGCAGCGTGGAACTTCCGCCCGGCTATCAAAGACCAGTTTTGGTTTCGGGAACAGACGGTGTAGGGACCAAACTTATGATCGCGCAGATGATGGACAAGCACGATACCGTCGGCATTGACCTGGTTGCCATGTGCGTAAATGATATCTTATGCCACGGAGCGAAACCGTTGTATTTTTTAGACTATATCGCCTGCGGAAAAAATGAGCCCGATAAGATCGCGCAGATCGTGAAGGGTGTTACCGAAGGTTGCCTTCTGGCGGAATGCGCGCTCATCGGAGGCGAAACTGCGGAAATGCCGGGCATGTATAAAGCCGACGATTATGATCTGGCCGGCTTTTGCACCGGTGTGGTCGATAAAGACCGGTTTATAACAGGAGCAAAGATACAAAAAGGAGATGTATTGATCGGCCTTGCATCCTCGGGTCCCCATTCCAACGGTTTTTCGCTGATCAGAAAGATTTTTTTCGAAATCAATTCTTACAGCATCGACGCCTATGTTCCCGAACTCGCTAAAACGCTGGGAGAAGTGCTATTGACTCCTACCGAAATCTATGTGAAAGACGCCATAGCCTTGCTTGAAAGGACAGATGTCCACGGAATGTGCCATATCACGGGGGGCGGCTTTATCGAAAATATCCCGCGAATGATACCCGACGGCCTGTGCGCGCGCGTAGAAACCCACAAGCTACCCATCCCTGCTTTCTTTGAATTTTTAGGCAAACTATCGGGGCTGGAAACCCTTGAAATGTATGGCACTTTTAATATGGGCGTGGGCTTTGTGCTGGCTGTTGACGAAAAGGAAGCGGATACGGCTGTTTCCACGCTGGCTGCTTTCGGCCATTCGCCGGTCATCATGGGACAAATCACCGAAGGAAAGGAAAAGATCGCCTTATGCCTTTAAAAAAGGTAGCGGTGCTCGTTTCAGGCGGCGGCACCAATCTGCAAAGCCTGATCGATACCATCCATAACCAGTACGGGGAGATCGCGCTGGTCATATCCGATACGCCGGACGTTTACGCGCTGACAAGAGCGGAAAAGGCCGGGATCAAAAGCATGGCAGTGGATTACCGCTCCTTGGCGGATAAAAATGATTTTTACAAGATATTGATGTCCGCGCTTCAAAATTTTGATTTGATCGTTCTGGCCGGATTTTTAAAAATATTACCCGGGGAATTTTATGAAAAGTTTGAAAACCGCATCATAAATATTCATCCGGCGTTGATTCCGTCGTTTTGCGGAAAAGGATTTTACGGCCTCAAAGTGCATCAAGCCGCCATTGATTACGGCGTAAAGCTTTCGGGGGCTACCGTGCATTTTGTTGACGGAAGCGCGGATACCGGGCCGATCATTCTTCAAAAAGCCGTTGAAGTCAGCGATGAGGATACCGCTGAAACCCTTCAGCAGAAAGTACTTAGAGTTGAACATGAGATTCTTCCAAAAGCCGTGCGCCTATTTCTGGAAGACAAACTGGATATCATCGGAAGAAGAGTGAAGATATCCGAATAAACATTTCAAAGAGGTGAAGTTATGATCAAACGAGCGCTCATCAGCGTATCCGACAAAACAGGCATCGTTGAACTTGCACAAGAATTGACTGCTATGAATATCGAAATCATATCCACCGGTGGCACACATGCCTTACTCTCCGAAAAGGGAATTAATGTAACAGGGATTTCGGAAGTGACCGGATTTGAGGAATGTTTGGACGGCAGGGTAAAAACTCTCCATCCCGCTGTACACGGCGGTTTGCTGGCCCAAAGGGATAATCCTTCGCATATGGAGCAGCTCAAAAAACTTCAGATACAACCCATCGACATGGTGGTTGTCAATTTATATCCGTTTAAAAATACCATTTTAAAAAAAGAAGTCACTTTTGAAGAAGCCATCGAAAACATCGATATCGGCGGACCGACCATGCTGCGTTCCGCCGCGAAGAATTTTAAGGACGTAGTCGTTATCATCGACCCGGTTGATTATGCTGTCGTTTTGAATGAGATGAAAGATACGGGTGAAGTTACTTATGAAACACGTCTTTATTTGGCAGGCAAAGTTTTCCGAGCCACATCGTATTACGATACGCTGATCGCCGATTATTTTAAATCGATCCGTAAAGACGATTCGTTTGATGAAATCCTTACATTTGCCTATGATAAAGCCGAAGAGATGCGATACGGCGAAAACCCGCACCAAAAAGCTACTTTTTATAAACAGATCAAAGACACCGAAGGCACTTTGGCCGAAGCGGAGCAGCTGTGGGGCAAGGAACTGTCCTATAACAACATCAACGATGCTAACGGAGCCATTGAAATCCTAAAAGATTTTAACGGCGAGCCGACTGCGGTCGCCGTCAAACATACCAATCCGTGCGGAATAGCCAGCGCGACGACTCTGTTTGATGCCTATGTAAATGCTTACAACGCCGATCCGCAATCCATTTACGGAGGGATCATTGCCGTCAATTCTCCTGTGGATGCGGCAACCGCGCAAAAAATGGGCAAAATATTTTTGGAAGTGATCATTGCGCCAGATTATTCTAATGAAGCTTTGGAGATATTAAAAGCAAAAAAAAACATCCGATTATTAAGGATAACAGGACTCGAAAAAAACCATTACGGACGGGAAACCAAAAAAGTGCTCGGCGGTTTATTGGTTCAGGACAGGGACGAATTGTTGTATGAAAAACTTCAAACGGTAACCAAAAGGCAGCCGACTAAAGAAGAAACCGAAAATCTGCTGTTTGCGCTAAAGGCGGTAAAAAACACCAAATCCAATGCTATTTCCATTGTGAAAAATAAAACCTTGATCGGCAGCGGACCAGGGCAGACAAGCCGGATCTGGGCGCTTGAAAACGCCATCAGACAAAGCACGACTGAGGTTAATGGAAGCGTAATGGCATCCGATGCATTCTTCCCTTACGATGACTGCGTAAAAGCGGCCGCGGCTGCGGGCATAACGGCCATCATACAGCCGGGCGGCGGCGTGCGGGACGAAGATTCTATTAAGCTATGCGATGAATACAACATTGCGATGATATTTACCGGCATGCGTCATTTCAAACATTCATAATTCAAAACGCCGTTATAAAATCATGGAACCATTGGACGATTCGACTCGTCTTAGTATTGTGTAAAAAAATAGTTCTTGCTCACATCGATAAGAATGTTGTATAATATAACAATGTATGTGTTTGTATGAATTGTCATTTTGCGGTTATACCTGGCTTGGGCTTATGAAATAAACGATCAATACTGAATTGTCAGTGTAACGAATGGAGAATATATGAAATTGCTGGTGATTGGGTCCGGCGGAAGAGAACATGCCCTGATCCACAAATTACTCGAAAGTCCTTTGTGCGGAGAAATATTCTGCGCACCCGGCAACGGCGGCATTGCGCAGGTTGCCACATGCGTGGATATACGGCCGGATGAAATCGATAAACTTTGCGATTTCGCCAAAGAACATCAAATCGGTCTTACGGTTGTCGGTCCCGAAGCTCCGTTGGTGGAGGGCATCGTCGACCGGTTTGAATCCGAAGGACTCAAGGTATTCGGCCCAAACAGAGAATGCGCTTCTTTTGAAGGCAGCAAAGCGCTGACAAAAAAATTTTTGAATAAATATAACATACCCACAGCAGCTTATATTGAAGCGCATACTCCGCAGGACGCATTGAATGCGCTTGTGGGTTTCAGCTATCCGGTGGTGATCAAAGCGGATGGCCTTGCAGCCGGCAAGGGCGTCATCATCTGCGCGGACAAAGCGGAAGCCGAAAAAGCGGTCGATGATCTCATGGTCAAAAAAACACTCGGAGATGCCGGAGATAAATTGGTGATCGAAGAATTTTTAGACGGGATCGAAACCAGCGTCCTATGCTTTTCGGACGGAAACAAACTGGTTCCGATGGAAAGTTCCAAGGATTATAAGAAGATCTTTGACAATGATCTAGGGCCTAACACCGGCGGTATGGGAACCTATTCTCCGAATCCTTTTGTTGATGCCAAGCTGGCGGATAAGATCAATAAAAAGATTCTGGAACCTATTTCATCGGGATTTAAAAAAGAAAATCTCAATTATAAAGGCGTGTTGTATGTAGGCATCATGGTGGTTGGCGGAGAACCGAAGGTTTTGGAATTCAATGTCCGGTTTGGCGATCCCGAAACGCAGGTGCTTATGCTCCGCTTAAAAAGCGACCTAGTAAAAATCATGCTCAACGTCACGGACGGCCTTCTTGCCAATACGGAGATTCTGTGGCATGAAAACGCCGCGGTCTGCGTTGTGCTGGCTTCCGGCGGTTATCCCGGAGATTATCAAAGAGGTAAGCTGATCAACGGACTTGAAAATACCGAAGGCGCGGCCGTTTTTCATGCGGGAACAAAGCTTACGGAAAAGGGAATCGCAACTGACGGTGGCCGTGTTCTTAATGTTTGCGCCGTTGGTAAAGACATCGATCAGGCTCGGCAGATCGCCTACGCAGCCGTTGGAAAAATCAGTTTTGACGGAATCTATTACCGTAGCGATATTGCGAGAATATGATTTGAATTCCTATAAATTAATAGACAAACAGAAAAATAACGCAGTTTATACCGCGCTATTTTTTGCGCAGGAAGGACAAGCTTCTTTAAATGCTTGTTCTGAGGATATGCCATGAAAATGAAAGAAATGAAAGAACATTTAAACGCGCAGGGCTATGCGATCAGCGAACGTATGGTGCAGTATTACATACGCATCGGGATTTTGCCTCCCGTCGATTATCCCCACGCGAACCAAGCCGTTTACACTGATATTCATTTGGTAAGACTGATGCGTATCGGACAAATGAAGAAAAAAGGGATTCCCTTCAACCAAATCAAAGACTGTCTGCTGGGCGAAAAAGAGGCGATTGAAAAAGAAGCGCAAAAAAGAAACATCAGTTTCGGCGAGCTTTGCGTTTTGCAGGGCATCTATGCGTTGGAAGAAGCGGAATATTTCAAAAATGAATTCAAAGATCATCATTTTGTGTTTACAAAAGATGAAATGATGGAAAAATCATCCTGTGATAAATTAGTTTTTGAGCTTGCGGTGGATACCGGCGCAATTGAAAACAAACAAAATTATAATCAAAATGATTTGCTCGTTCTGCTGGGTGTTAAAAATTTGATGGAAAACAAAACCGACGGGCAATCCGGCAATATCATCGAAAAAATCAGCGACATTTCCAAAATCAACAATATCGCAACCCAGCTGGTCAATATGTACGCGGCTGACATTGATAAAAAATGGATCTACGAGTATTTGATCGAATCCATTATCAGACGAAAACTTCCGGCAGCAAAGAAAAAAGATGCATGAACGTAGTCTATCGGCATCAATTAAAAACAGCCGAATCTTAAAAAAAGGATGGATTTTATGCAGGATAAACAAAGCCGAACCAGAAATTTCTGCATTATAGCACATATCGACCACGGAAAATCAACCTTGGCGGACCGGCTCATCGAAAATACCGGGCTCATCGCCCATCGCGATATGGTCAGCCAAGTGCTTGATAAAATGGATCTCGAACGCGAACGCGGCATCACCATCAAGCTGCAGGCCGTGCGTCTCGTCTACAAAGCCAAAGATGGCATTGAATATTATTTAAATTTGATCGATACGCCCGGGCATGTCGATTTTACCTATGAAGTATCCCGTTCCCTGGCAGCCTGCGAGGGAGCGGTTTTGATCGTTGACGCAACCCAGGGCATTCAGGCGCAAACGCTTGCAAATGTCTATCTGGCGCTTGAAAATAATTTGGAGATCATCCCCGTGATCAATAAGATCGATCTTCCCAGCGCCGAACCCGAACGCGCCATCAAGGAGATTGAAGATTTGATCGGTCTGCCGGCGGAAGACGCACCCAGAATTTCGGCCAAAGAAGGAATCAATATCGATCAGGTACTGGAAGCCATCGTCCTTCAGGTTCCGCCGCCGAAAGCAAATAACGATAAACCGCTCCGGGCGCTGATCTTCGATTCTTATTATGACACCTACCGCGGCGTTATCGCTTCCGTGCGCATTGTGGACGGTAAGATCAAAGCAAAAAATATCATACGGATGATGTCCAACAACAAAGTGTTTGAAGTCGATGAAGTCGGCGTATTCGGAAGCACGCTCATCCCTGTCGATACGCTGGAAGCAGGCGATGTGGGATACATTACAGCTTCGATAAAAAACGTGGGAGACAGCCGTGTAGGCGATACGATCACCGATAACGAAAAACCGGCCAAAGAGCCTCTGTCCGGTTATAAAGCCATCACGCCAATGGTATACTGCGGCATTTATCCGGCTGACGGCTCTAAATTCGAGGATCTCAAAGAAGCGCTGGGCAAGCTGAAATTAAATGACGCTTCCCTTCTTTATGAACCCGAGACCTCAGCAGCCCTGGGCTTTGGCTTCCGATGCGGCTTTCTGGGTCTTTTGCATCTTGAAGTCACTCAGCAGAGGCTGGATCGCGAATACAATTTGGATTTAGTAACCACAGCGCCCGGCGTTGTATACAATGTATTTAAAACCGACGGAAGCGTCATTCAAGTTGATAATCCCGCAAACCTTCCTCCGGTAGTTGAGATCGCTGCAATGGAAGAACCTTTCGTCAATGCAAATATTATGCTTCCGAGCGATTATGTCGGCGCGGTTATGGACATCTGCCAAAAAAGGCGCGGCATTTTCGGAACCATGGAATATATGGAAGAAAACCGCGTGATCTTAAAATATGAGCTGCCGTTGAATGAGATCATCTACGACTTTTTCGATGCGCTGAAATCCAAAACCAGAGGATACGCATCGCTTGATTATGAGATCAAGGATTACCGAAAAAGCGATCTCGTAAAGCTCGATATCATCTTAAACGGAGAGCCTGTGGACGCGCTTTCTTTTATCGTACACCGTGAAAATGCCTATGCCAGAGGGCGCAACATCGTCGAAAAACTCAAAAAAGAGATTCCCAAGCATATGTTTGAGATTCCCATACAGGCGGCCATCGGCGGTAAGATCATTGCCCGTGAGACCGTAAGCGCAATGCGCAAAGACGTATTGGCCAAATGCTACGGCGGTGATATCAGCCGCAAACGCAAACTTCTCGAAAAACAGAAAGAGGGCAAAAAACGCATGAGGCAGATCGGCAAAGTGGAAGTGCCGCAGGAAGCCTTCACCGCCGTTTTAAAGCTGGATGAATAAACATTTTTCTCTTTATATCCATATCCCCTTTTGCGTTACTAAATGCCATTACTGTGACTTTATATCCTATGCGGGGAAAGATGATAAGATCCCCGCTTATTTTAATGCGCTTAACCGGGAAGCGGAAACTCTGTCAGCCGGATACACGGACAGAACGCTTGATACGATTTTTATCGGCGGCGGCACGCCTTCCTATGTGCCCGCACACTATATCGGCAAGATACTGGAAACCGTGAACGCGAACTTTACGCTGAACGGAGGCTGCGAAATCAGCATGGAAACCAATCCCGGCACGCTGACGGAAGAAAAATGCGCGGCGTACAGAAGCTACGGCATCAATCGCATCAGTATGGGTGTTCAAGCAGCGCAAAGCCGGCTTTTATCTATGCTGGGCAGATCACATACCTTTGAGGATGCACAGCGTTCGGTTGATGCGATACGGCGCGCCGGATTTGACAATTTAAATATGGATGTGATGTTTGGCCTTCCGGGGCAGACTCCGCAAGACTGGTATGAAACGTTGGATAAAGTGTTGGCACTGCGTCCGGAGCATATTTCCGCTTATTCCCTGATCATTGAGGAAGGTACGCCGTTTTATGCGTCTTATCCGAATTACGAGCAGGACGACGCCGACCGCGCAATGTACCATTATCTGCTTAAGCTGCTTGCGGGAAAAAAATATCTGCAGTACGAAATATCCAATTTCGCTTCAGCAGGCAAAGAATGCAAACATAATTTATATTGCTGGGACATGGAAGAATATTTAGGGATCGGCCTAAATGCGCATTCCTTTATCGGAACTACACGCTTCGCCAATGAAATTTCATTGGACGAGTATTTAAGATCAATACAAGATAAAGGAAATGCAAGAGGATTTGAAGAATCCTTAACCGCGCGCGAATTGATGGGAGATTATCTTATGCTTGCGCTCAGAAAAACAGCCGGAATCGATTTAACGGATTTTAAAGCATCCTTTAATGTCGATTTAATGAGTGTTTTTCATAATGAAGCAGACAACTTTATAAAGAAAAACTTATTGGAACTAAAGAACGGAAGCTTGCGATTAACTCGAAAAGGTTTAGACTATGCAAGTTATGTCATGAGAGCATTTTTATGATCTGCGGAAAAAATTGGAGTAATTTACATTGTTTCTCTTGACAAAAAGCGTCTTTAGTGATATTTTTAAAGTAACGTTAGCACTCATCGGTATAGAGTGCTAACAAAATCCAAAGAGTCAAGATACCGTGCACTCCAATAGGTGCAGCACTTGATCGATGGAGGCAGTTACATGCAAAGCAACGAAAGGAAATTTGATATCCTCTATTCGATCATCAAGGATTATATCCGTACTGCAGAACCTGTGGGTTCCCGGACGATCGAAAAGAAATATAATCTTGGAATTTCTTCGGCCACCATCCGCAATGAGATGGCGGATCTGGAAGAAATGGGTTATCTGATACAGCCGCACACCTCTTCGGGACGCATACCGTCCGATAAGGCGTACCGCATGTATGTGGATCAATTCATGAAAGTGTTTGATCTGGATGACCATGTGACGGAAGATGTCAGAAAACAATTTAAGTTGTATTTGGGAGAATTGAACGAAGCCATCCAAAAATCGGCGGAAATTTTAACAAAGCTCACCAATTACACATCCCTGATCATGGCCCCAAGCGTTTCGGTGCTTAACATCAAGGACATACGCCTAATCCATATAGAGAATGAGCGGGTCCTTTTAATTGTGATCACCAAGCAGGGAATCGTAAAAAACGCCGAACTGAAACTTTCAGGAAAGGCAACGCCGGCCCAATTGGATAAAATCACCAATTTTTTAAATGTCTGCATCAAAGGGATCGAAGATGAGCTGCTCATGTCCGATTTCAGCGAGCAGATCGATGCGCTGGACCGTTTTGAACAAAAAATCTTAAGCGAAATCGTTCCCGCGATCAACTACGTATTGAATCAGGATAAGAATGCCAAAATATATGCGAACGGCATCACACAGATCTTAAATTATCCCGAATTTCAGGATATGCATAAAGCCAAACAGTTTTTGGAAACCCTGCACAAGCAGGATTTGATTGCTGCTTTGCTGCAAAATGCGATGACCGACAGCTTTAACATCAAAATCGGCACGGAAAACGAAATCGAAGAATTATGTGACTGCTCCATATTAACGGCTACTTATAAATTGAATGGACGCCCCGTGGGCACCATCGGAATCGTCGGACCGACGCGAATGGATTATGATTACTGCGTATCGGCCATGAATGCCCTCACAAAAGAATTGACCAATCATCTATCCAACGCAATGGGAGGTAAGGATTAGTGCCTAAAGATAAAAAGAAAATGACGGAAGAAGAAACAGAAGAAATATTGGAGAAATTGAAAGCGGATGAAGAGCAGTCGCAGGCGGAAGAAGAAAATACCGATGAGCTGACTAAGCTTCAGCAGGATTTTGAAAAACTCAATGATTCGTATCTGCGGCTCTACGCGGATTTCGATAATTACAAAAAGCGGGTAAATAAGGAAAAAACCGAAATATCCGCATACGCTTTATCGGATTTAATCAAAAAATTGATCGGCGTCGTCGATAACTTTGACAGGGCGCTTGCGACCGAAGAAAACGAAACCCCGTTTTACAACGGCATTCGTATGGTCGCTAAGCAACTGGGCGAAATTTTAAGCGCCGAAGGGCTCTCGCCGATCAAAACCTTGGGAGAGACATTTGATCCCAATCTGCATTATGCCGTGATGACGGACTGTGATCCTCAAAAAGGAGACGATATTATTGTGGAGGAATTGCAGACGGGTTATATGTATAAAGAAAAAGTTCTCAGACCGGCTATGGTCAAAGTGAATAAATTATAGGAAACAATCATCAGGAGGAAATAAAACATATGGGTAAAGAAAAAATAATCGGTATCGATTTAGGAACCACCAATTCATGCGTAGCGGTATTGGAAGGCGGCGAAGCCGTCGTTATCCCCAACTCTGAAGGAGCCAGAACCACACCTTCGGTTGTAGCTTTTACAAAGGACGGCGAAAGACTGGTAGGCCAGGTAGCAAAACGTCAAGCCATCACCAATCCCGACCGAACGATCAGTTCCATTAAAAGAGAAATGGGCACCAATTATACCGTTCGAATTGACGACAAAAGCTATACGCCGCAGGAAATTTCTGCGATGATCCTTCAAAAATTGAAAAAAGATGCCGAAAGCTATTTGGGCGAAACCGTAAATAAAGCGGTCATTACCGTGCCGGCTTACTTCTCGGACAGCCAGAGACAAGCAACCAAAGATGCGGGCAAGATTGCCGGCCTTGAAGTGCTGCGTATCATCAACGAACCGACGGCTGCGTCGCTTGCATACGGCCTTGACAAAGGCGGAAGCCAGAAAATCATGGTTTACGATTTGGGCGGCGGAACTTTCGATGTATCCATTTTGGAACTCGGCGACGGCGTATTCGAAGTGCTTGCAACCAACGGCAACAACCGCTTGGGTGGAGACGACTTTGACGACAGACTGATGAATTATTTCATCAGCGAATTCAAAAAAGAAAGCGGCATTGATCTTTCCAAAGATAAAATGGCCGTGCAGAGATTGAAAGAAGCCGCGGAAAAAACGAAAATTGAATTGTCTTCGACCACCACTTCCAATGTAAACCTTCCGTTTATCACAGCGACTGCGGAAGGCCCCAAGCATCTGGACATGACGATCACCAGAGCCAAATTCGAAGATCTTATATCCGATCTCATCGATAAAACGACCGACCCGGTCAAAAACGCCATCAAAGATTCCGGTCTCAGCGTAGACCAGCTCGACAAAATCGTTTTGGTTGGCGGTTCCACCAGAGTACCCGCCGTTCAGGAAGCCGTCAAAAAGATCACCGGTAAGGAAGCGTTCAAAGGAATTAATCCCGATGAATGCGTTGCGCTCGGCGCGGCCATTCAGGCAGGCGTGCTTGCGGGTGATGTAAAAGACGTATTATTGCTGGACGTAACCCCGCTTTCGCTGGGCATTGAAACCTACGGCGAAGTATTCACCAAGCTTATCGAAAGAAATACGACCATCCCCACCAAAAAGAGCCAGATATTCTCCACTGCCGCAGACAATCAGACAGCCGTAGACATCCATGTACTGCAGGGTGAAAGAAAGATGGCCAAAGATAATAAAACACTCGGCAGATTCCAACTCACAGGCATCCCGATGGCTCCGAGGGGCGTGCCGCAGATCGAAGTTACCTTTGACATCGACGCAAACGGCATCGTAAACGTATCGGCCAAAGACATGGGCACCAACAATGTTCAAAACGTGGTTATTCAATCTTCCACTAACATGTCTAAAGACGAAGTTGAAAAAGCGGTTAAGGACGCCGAAAGATTTGCCGAAGAAGACAGAAAGAAAGAAGAAGAAATCACAACCAAAAATAACGCCGACACCATGATCTATCAGACGGAAAAATCCTTAAAAGAGCAGGGCGACAAGGTCAGCGCGGATGAAAAGGCGAAAGTGGAAGCAGCCATCGAAACGTTAAAAGAAACGATGAAAGGCAGCGATCTGGAAGCGATCAAAGCCGACACTGAAAAAGTCAGCGAAGCGTTTTATCCCATTGCGCAAAAAATGTACCAGAACACAGGCGATGCGGGCGCTCAAGGCGGCGCGCAGCAGGACGCAGGATCATCCTCTTCACACGACGACAACGTAGTCGATGCGGATTATGAAGTCGTTGACGATGACGATAAATAAATCCAAGAACATTTGGAAGCGCTGTAATATAATATAGAAATATACAGACATCGGCATAGGGCGATTTAACGATCGCCTTATGTCGTTGAAATCAATTGGAATAAACTGCCGTTTAAAAGCGACGATAGATCCAAAGGAGAACAGATGAGCAAGCGAGACTATTACGAAGTGCTTGGAATAAATAAAAACGCAACCGAGGATGAAATCAAAAAGGCATATAGAAAACTTGCCATGGAATATCATCCGGACCGTAACCCCGACGATAAATCGGCAGAAGAAAAATTCAAAGAGATCAATGAAGCTTATGAAGTTCTCAGCGACAGCGATAAACGCGAAAGGTATGACCAATACGGCCACGCCGGCGTCGATCCTAACATGGGAGGCGGAGGTTTTGGCGGCTTTGGAGGTTTTGGCGGCGGCGGAGATTACGGAGATATTTTTGGTGATATCTTCAATATGTTCGGCGGCGGCGGTTATTCACAAGCCAGAAGCGGACCCCAAAAGGGATCGGATATTCGCGTAAATATCAATATCACTTTTGAAGAAGCGGCGTTTGGCTGCGAAAAAAAGATCAAACTCAACCGAAAAGAAAAATGCTCCGAATGCGGCGGAACGGGCGCCAAAGCGGGCAGCAATGTAAAGACCTGCGATCAGTGCGGCGGAACCGGCCAGGTACGCGTTACGCAAAAGAGCATCCTCGGCATGATGCAGACCGTAAGAGTCTGCGATAAATGCCACGGGGAAGGCACCATCATCGACAGCCCCTGCACCAAATGCGGCGGCAGCGGGGTTGAAAATCTCGAAAGACAGATCAGCATCAAGATACCCGCTGGTGTCGATACGGGTTCCGTTTTACCGCTCCGCGGCGAAGGAAATATAGGCTATAAAGGCGGAAAGGCGGGCGATGTTTTTGTTTACATAAACGTCAAGCCGCATGAAATATTTAAGCGCCAGGGTACCGATGTATCCATCACCGTGCCCATCACATATGCGCAGGCCGCGCTGGGAGACGATATCCGCGTACCCACGTTGGAAGGCCAGGTGAAGCTGAAAATACCCGAAGGAACGCAGACGGGCACCACCTTTAAAATCAAAGGCAAGGGCATCCAATCCCTCAACGGTTATGGAAAGGGCAACCAGTTTGTGACCGTCAATGTCGAAGTGCCGAAGAAACTCAACGAGAAGCAGAAATCGGCGCTCAGGGAATTCGACAAGCTTACACCGAGCGATTCGCATGAACTAAATAAATCGTTTTGGGCAAAAGTAAAAGAAAATTTTAAATAACCAAAACCCTCTTTCAACGTTTTTGAAAGAGGGTTTTTTGCAAGGATGAACAAGGTCTTTCTAAAGATTGATCAATAACGAAATTGAGGCAGTCTTATTTTACAATCCGGGGCAGACGGCTGGCGAGCCGGCTTAATAATTCATTGCTGATCGTTGCGCATTTTTGCGCAACTTCCGCAGAGCCGATTTTCTCTTCGCCGTCCGCGCCGATGACCGTAACAATATCACCGATCCCTGCGTCGTGAATATCCGTTATATCGATCATCATCATGTCCATGCATATTCTGCCCACTATCGGTGCCCTCCTGCCGCGCAGGAGCACACAGCCTCCGCCTTCAGAATAGTTTCTGGGCAAACCGTCTGCGTAACCGATGGACACGGCAGCAATCCGCATCTTTTCAATTACGGAATAAAAGCGTGAATAGCCGACAAATTCTCCTGCTTCGAGTTCTTTGATTTGAATGTAATCCGAGTCAGGCTCGCTCCCGGTGGGATCT
>DAITPG010000006.1:20997-24496 GCA_036833715.1 Eubacteriaceae bacterium
CGAGTTCTTTGAGTTGAATGATTTTTGCTTTCAGTGAAAGCACGGGGTGCAGATCCGGGGAAAGCACGGTTTCAACCATGCTGCTTAAAACACCGTATAATGCGATTCCGATACGCGCAAAGTCACAGCTGAGGCTGGGATAATTTAATATACCATAACTGCTTTGGATATGAAGCTTTCCGATATCAAAGCCCTTATTAAGCAGATGCTCCGTTGTTTCGTAAAACCGCATGATCTGCAGCTTAGAAAACTTCACATCGCCATCATTTAAACTGTCCGCGCAGCATAAATGCGTATATGTTCCCTTGATAACTAGGTTTTTCAAGTAAAAAATACGCTCCAATGAAGCTTTATCTTCGTACGCAAAACCGAGACGGTGCATTCCGGTATCTATCTTAAGATGCACCTGGATTTGTTTTGCGCCTTTGCTCAAGCGTTCCGCATAAACAGCGTCGGCTACGGTCTGGGTCAATTTATACTTCACCAGTTTTTTAAAATCGGCCGGCTGTGTTACGCCCAAAATAAGAATATTTCCTCTAATTCCGCATTTCCTTAAGGTAATGGCTTCATCGATGGTGGCAACCGCAAAGTTCGATAGGCCGCAACAACTTAACTCTTTCGCAATGATTTTCATCCCATGCCCGTAAGCATCTGCTTTCACAACGCCCATAATTGAACACTTTGCAGGTATTACCGAAGTAAGAGCTGCGACATTGTGACGAAGATTTCCCAAATCGATTTCGATCCATGCCCTTGTTCTGGAATTTGCCGCATTTTCTTTTAGTGAAAAAAGAAAAAGAATAATGTAAGCCGCGGCAAACGAAAAGAGTGCGACGGAAACGAAAAAGAGAAAGGAATGCTTAATCAAAAAAGCTTGAATTCTTGCCAATTTTGATACATGAAGCACAGCGACAATCACCATAGGATGCAGCAAATAAAGGAGCATCGACATCTGCCGCTGTTTTTTATTTCCCTCCCCTTTTACCTTAATTAGAAGTTGAAACAAAAAAAACACACAGGGCACTAAAAAAAGGAGCATGCTGTCATGTCGTTGAATATGAAAACGATATAATAGCATCCCTTCGCCGCACAGCAGCGCAAGCGATATGACAAAGCCTGAGCCATCCGAAAAATACGGCAAGCTTTTGTTTTTTGCGCCCGCGAACACTCCCATGATTAAAAAGACGGGCGCGTAAAAAAGACCGTTACGGGTATACTCAAAAACCGAAAAAAACGCATCGTACAAGCTGCGCAGATAAGGCAGCCGAATGCCAAGCTGATAATAGCTGTCGCCCATCAATCCCAAAAGATAAAGGGCGAACGCAAGGCCGAAAATCATTGCATCTTTTTTAAATGTTCGCATCATTCCGTAAACCAGCAAGGTTCCGATCATTGATGCAGGCAAATACCATAAATGGTACATGGTTCCGTTAAAAAGCAAATCGGAAAGGACGGATAACACGGTAGCATTCTGAAAACTTCCACTATAAAAATTAATGGGCAGATATGAGCAGATAGCAGCCAAGTAAATAATCGCCGTTTTCAGCAGAAAAGGCTTTAATTTAGGCGGTTGAAGTAGCATGCTATGCCGATAAGGCGATAATACAAAATAGCCGGTAAGCATAAAAAAGAAAGGGACCGCGATGCGGCAGACGACATGCGTCACCAGAAATTCCAATGTTGGGTCGATAGATGAAAAGGGAGAAGTGTGAATGGCGATGACCATAATGGAAGCATAGACCCTGCAATAATCGAAACTAAAGTACGTTTTCAATCGGTTCATGCTGTGCCTCGCAGAAGGGTGATAATAAATCCGTCTACGTTGTTTCCGGAAGCCTGACAAAAAGAACTGGTCGGCAGCTTGATTTCCACTTGCGGAGCTGTCGCTTTCACATAAAATATTTCTAAGCGGCTGCTGCTTCTATCCAAAACATAAGAATTTTTCTCATAAGAGAATTCTTTGATAAAATCGATATATTCTTCAAGCGCCAAGCTGTTGTCGCGCATAACCAGCGCATGAGGACTTCCCACATAGCGAAAATGCCACGGCTCATAAGCAATGCCCGTAACCCTTTCCTTTCCTTTCGAATACCGTTCGACAAAGCCATACTTCGGCGCTGCCTTGCGGAAGGTTTCGCAAATGCCGTTATTGAGAAACTGCGGCCGGATCAAATCGATGGGAGCTAGGTTATAAGCCAGATCGATGGCCAAGCCCGTCTGATGCTCGCTGTGGTTAGGCATGGCCACATAGCGGGATGTGAAATCAGCACCGTTTGCGCGCAATGATTCGCGGTATATATCACGCTGCTCGTCACACGTCCTAAAGCCGCTGACGGGAATGATTTCACCTTGGCAGTTTATGGATGACATCAGCTGTGAAAGCATCACCGAGGCGCCAAGTTCAAGCGTGATGTCTTTTAAATACGGATCGATAGGCGTCAGCATGATTTCATCTTCCGTGCCGTTTTTGATAGGCGTATTTTTGTTTACAAGGATGAGATTCCCTTTATAAATGTCTTCCCGCTTAAGAATCATGGTTTTCATTCCTGCGCACCGTAAGCGATCAATCTGTCTAAAAGAGCTGCATACGAAAGTCCGATTCCCTGCATCATGCTTGGGAAACGGCTGTGGGAGGTAAAGCCCGGAATCGTATTGACCTCATTGAAATAAATCTCTCCGTCTGGGGTTAAAAACAAATCCACTCTGGCAAAAACCGCACAGCCAAGCGTCTTATAAATCAGCATCGCTGCTTCTTTGATGCGTTTGGAAGTTGCGGAGTCAACGCGCGCGGGCATATGAATTTTGGAATGAAGGAGATTATATTTCTCGTTAAAATCAAAAAAACCTTCACTCAATTCGATCTCATCGACCTCTCCAACCGTCAGCAGATCATTGCCCATCACCGCGCAGCCTACCTCAAAGCCTTCGACTGCTTCTTCAATGATGGCGCAGCAGTCATAACGAAACGCGTTGATTGCGGCTTCGATCAACTCATCGCTTTTATTGATTTTGGTTATACCGAAAGAAGAACCGTTTCGGAGTGGTTTAACAAACAACGGATATCGCAGCCGAGCGACCTCATCAAAAATTGCCTTCTTATCGAGCGTATCGTTAATGACAACGGCTTTAGCGGATTTGATTCCTGCCGAGGCAGCCAGCTTGTGCGCCTTGTCTTTATCCATACATAAGGCGGATGAAAGCGTTCCGCACCCGATGATCGGAATACCTGCAAGTTCCAAAAGACCCTGCACCGTGCCGTCCTCGCCATATTTTCCATGGAGCATCGGAAAAGCGAGATCGATGGGCGTTTTCTTTGTTTCGTTGCCAATGAATTCCAGAATACCTTTTAATTCTCTGCTCGGTGAAAGGATCGCGGGCACGCATAAGGAGGGGTCATTAAGCCATTGATCTTCGGGCAGCATTTGCACGTTTCCATAATAGCGGTACCATATCCCCTCTTTGGTTATACCGATCAGAAGCGGTTCATATTTTTCTTTGT
>DAITPG010000007.1:0-11427 GCA_036833715.1 Eubacteriaceae bacterium
TCGCACTGCGCCCGCAAAATCACTTATATCGGCGGCAACGCCTGTAAAATCTGCGGCGATATTTTAAATAAAAATGAAGCCGGACAGCTTTGCGAACGATGCTGCCGCTCGGATTTTTCTTTCAGCGGCGGCGTAACGCTGTTTGTCTATGATCAATATTCCAAAGGCATTATTTGGGATTTTAAATTCAACCATAATCCCGACGCCGCATACCAATGCGGTCTCAAACTGGCGGACAAGCTTTTAGAGACCGAATGGTTTGCATCCGTCGATATCATCACCTGCGTTCCGGCAGGGGCCGAAACTTTGGATAAAAGAGGTTATAATCAATCTGCTGTAATTGCCGATGCAATGAAAGAGAAGTGTGATATAATTGTAAATAATAATTTACTTGTCAAACTCAAAGAGCCTAAGGATCAGATAGGCCTGAACGCGGAGGAGCGCAGAGAAAACATGAAACAGGTTTTTGGCATATCCGATCCGGATGCGGCAAGGGGGAAAAACGTGCTTGTGGTCGATGATGTATTTACGACAGGTTCTACCATGAATGCGTGTTCGCATGTATTGATTGAAGCAGGAGCGGCAAAGGTCTATTCCGCTGTCGTGACATCCGCTTTTATTGATAAAAACATAAGTAAGTGAGGGATAATTATGAAACTGATAATTAATTCCAAAAACACAAACACCAACAGTCTTTTAAAAAGGGAAGTGGAGGAACGCTTTGAAAAACTCGGCAAATATTTTTCCGAAGATTCGGCTGTAAACGTCACTTTTTCGGAAGAGAGGGGCTACAAAAAAGTCGAAATCACGGTTAAGGTCAAATTTAATGTATTGCGCAGTGAAGTCGTCGATACCGATATGCACACTGCGGTTGATAAAGCCATCGATAAAATAGAGAAACAGCTCATCAAATATAAAGACAAATTGCGAAAACGCAATAACGAATCCATCCGGTATGAAAATATCGCCGATAACGGCAACGGCGATATCCATAATATCGTGCGCAATAAAAGCTTTAAAGTCCAGCCGATGACCAAGGACGAAGCCTGTTTTCAGCTGGAACTTCTCGGGCATGAGTTCTATATGTTTATGAATGAGGAAAGCGACAATATTTGCGTGGTATACAAACGAAAAGACGGTGATTATGGTTTAATTGAACCGGAATTGTAAAAAAAACAAAAAAATGGTAAATAATCATAGTAGTTTATGTTAAAATGAAGTAGATTTCAAAGGCCTAAAGCAGCTAAAGCTGCTTTAGGCACATATCCGATATTTTCGGCTCTGCAGAGGATAACGGATATGTCGATTGATTTGTATGGAATAGTTCAGGTAAGGAAGGTTTGAAATGATTCTGATTTTTATAGCATTATTGTCAGTAATAATCGCCATGGTTCGGAAGGGCAGTTTTGCGAATATCCTGGATGCGGACTTAAAAGCATCGTACTTATTTGCGATTTCTTTGATTTTCTTTATAGCGGTCCGGTTGGGCAACGCTGCGGGAGTGGGTATAATCGTCGATTTTACTTACTGGATAATGCTGGCGGCATACAGCTTTTTGCTTCTCGGTATTATTTTGAATTTGAATAATCTTTGGATGTTTATCCTGCTGCTCGGAGCCGTGCTTAATTTCGTTGTGATTTTCATCAACGGCGGAAAAATGCCGATCTCACTCGATTCTTTGCAAATGGCAGGGCTTACTGCGGATTATCTTACTGGCTCCGCTACGCAGATGCTGGCAAGCTCCGCTACCAATCTTTCTTTTTTAGGCGGCATTATACCCATCCCGCTGCCGGGCATCTTTGCCGAAGTCGTTTCGCCGGGTACGCTTATCATCGGTATCGGCATGTTCGGAGTGATACAGAACATCCTTTTGGGCATCGTTTATGTTTATGAAGACGAAGAAGAAGACATGGACGAGCAGCCCGAAAAAGTAATCGAAGCGAAAAAAGAGAAAGAAGATAAAAAACAGCTTAAAAAAGAAGAAAAACGCAGTAAGAAAAATAAAAAAGAAGAAGACGAATATTTCTTTGACGATGAAGATGAAGATGAAGGCGCTAACGGTGACGAGGACTTTACTTTCGGCAAGGATTATACGATGGGCAACATCAACATCAATAATGTCGATGATGATGACGGCGATGTAGATGAAAGCTTGTTTACAACCCAGATCCCGCCGACCGAAACAGCCGAAAAAGAAGAGGAAACCTCATCGATCTTGATCGATGACATCCTTGGACGAAATCTTGCTGAGTCGGAAGATGATGAACCTCTGGCGGATTCGGCATCCTTCTTTGCGGGGATACAAACCGAAGAAGAGCCGGTTGAATTCGATATCCTCGGAGAGGTTCAGGAAACGGTTCCCGAGGCGGAAGAGCCCGCGGCGGTTGAACCGGAACCCGATATCAGGCATGAAGAAAAGTCGGAGCCGGAATATCAGCAGCCTGAAATAACCGATGCGGCCTATGAGGATGAATATCAGGACACCATGGTGATCCCGACGGATGAAATCAAAAACAGACGTCTCGAACCGGAACTGACTCCCGACGAGCTTACGTATTCCACGGAAGCGCTCAAGGAAGTTAAAGAAGTCATCGAAAACGATATTCCGCAAAAAAAAGAAATTCTGGATTACAACAAAGAGATCGCTCAGGATCCGCCGCTGCAGGCGGATACCGACAGCCCGTTTATTATCGTGAACGGAAGGATCGTTGAAAATCCCTATTATAAATTCAAACGCGGCGTAAAGGATGGTCTCCCTGAGGGCAATACGCAGATCGACAGCAGCGTATATGTAATGAAGAGCCGAAACCCCAATACCTCCGGAAGGCCCAGTTTTTCGCCGCCCAACAGAAATATCACACCACCCCTGAAAAAAGCGCCGTCCGCGGAAGAACCCAAACAGGAAAGCACCGGCTACGAAAAAGTCGAAATGAAGATCGGTGATGTTCAGATCAAATTTTGGAAGAAAGACAAGGATGAATAAAATTTAACCAAAACGCATAAAAAGTCAAAAACGATACCTTAAACGGGTATCGTTTTTTTATAGGATGCAGATTATTTATAAATTACGCACAACGTGCGAAATCCTTCATATAACGTTGTTTCAGCAGTAAAATAGCTTTAATAAAAACTTGTCAAAACATGAAGTTAATTTATAAAATCCGCTTGACAATCCCGATAAAAAATGTATAATCAAATCATTAAACAAAGGCGTTTAAATTTTTTGCATGCAAATTTAAGCGCCTTTGTTTTTTTATGCGTAAACGTAAGAAAGAGGTAATAGGAATGGATTTTCAAGTAACATTGGACACCCTATGGGTCATTATCGCGGGTATTTTGGTTTTCTTCATGAATCTCGGCTTTGCAACGGTGGAAAGCGGATTCGCAAGATCAAAAAACACCGTTAATATCTTATCAAAGAATTTTATTGTTTTTGCGGTATCATCTCTTGGCTTTCTTCTTTTGGGCTGGGGCCTTATGTTTGGAGACGGAAACGGATTTATCGGTTTAAAAGGTCTCTTTATGGCATCTGGCGCGGATAATTCGCCCGCAGTCGGCGAAGCTTATCGCGGCGTTTATACGGCGATTTCATGGGCCGGCGTTCCTTTCTGGGCTAAATTTTTCTTTCAGCTTGTGTTCTGCGGAACAGCAGCCACCATCGTGTCGGGTGTCGTTGCGGAAAGGATCAAGTACATATCCTTCATCTTATTTTCATTCTTTTTAACCCTATTGGTTTATCCTATTGTAGGCCATTGGGTTTGGGGCGGCGGATTTCTTCAAAGTTTGGGCATGCTCGATTTTGCCGGCGGTACGGTCGTTCATTCCATCGGCGGATGGGCCGGGCTTACCGGTGCCATCATCCTGGGGCCCCGTATCGGCAAATATACCAAAGACGGAAAAATCAATCCCATTCCCGGTCACAATTTAAGCATGGCCACCATCGGCGCGTTTGTTTTGTGGCTTGGCTGGTTCGGATTTAACCCCGGTTCCACAATGGCTGCCAATCCGGTAGCAATCTCTCATATTCTGATGACTACAAATACGGCAGGCATTTTGGCGGTCCTTACCTCCACAGCGACTGCGTGGCTGGTTATCGGCAAACCCGACCTTGGCATGTCCATCAACGGACTGCTCGCAGGGCTCGTCATCATCACGCCCTGCTGCGCGTATGTTACGATCCCCGCAGCGATGCTGCTCGGCGCAATTTCGGGCGTTTTAGTCGTACTGGCCGTAATTTTCTTCGATCGTATGAAAATCGATGATCCCGTGGGCGCTTTGGCTGTTCATCTGGTTCACGGTGTACTCGGAACACTTGCTGTCGGCCTTTTCGCAAAAAGCGGCGTTGCCGGCATCGAAACCGAAAATGGCTTATTCTACGGCGGAGGTTTCTCCCTTCTCGGCAAACAGGCGCTCGGTGCTTTATGCGTAGGCTTATTCGTCTGTGCTGCCAGCACGATCATCTGGCTGCTTATCAAGAAAACCATCGGACTTCGCGTATCGGTTAAAGAAGAGATCGAAGGCCTTGATATAGGCGAACACGGTCAGCAGGCATATCCCGAATTTGCGTCCAGAAGCGTTTCCTATACTTCAATTATCAGAAATCTCGATGATTCGGAGGGTAAAAAATAATGAAACATATCAAAGCGGTTATACAACCGGATAAACTCACGGAAGTTCGCGAAGCTTTGGAAAAAGCCGGCGGCTACAGAGGGATCATGATCAGTGACATCATGGGTCACGGCGTTGAAAAAGGAATCACCCAAACATGGCGAGGAGAAAAATTTCAAATGGATCTTCTGCCCAAGGTCTGCATCGATATGATCGTCAGAGACGAGGATGTGCCTTTAGTTAAAAAAACACTGATCGAAAGCGCCCGCACGGGAGAAATCGGAGACGGCAAGATCTTTATTTATAACGTTGAAGAAGTCATCCGTATCCGTACCGGTGAAGAAGGCGAAGAAGCACTGATCTAAAATAAATGACCCGGCAGAAAAATCTGCCGGGTTTTTCATATTTATGTATTTTATTGATCATATGACCGGAGGAATGATGTTTTCGGTTTCATCCGCTTCCTCAGCCTTCTTTTCTTCCTTTTCTTTTTCTTCGGCAGCTTTAAGGGCTTCTTCCGCCGCTTTTTGAGCGATCTTATCGCGCTGCGCTTTTTCCTTCTTCTCTCTGGCATCCGCTCTTTGGTAAAGACCGAAGAAGATCACGACCGCGCCGATTCCTAAAAAGACGTACCCTACAATATCGCCCGAGTTATTGATAAACAAAGTGATCGCCTTTTGGAAAACCAAAACCAATAAACCCAATATCCCGGTTACCAGCGCCGATACGATGCTGCCCTTTCGTTTTACGCTTCCCTTGAATATGCCGTATAAGAGTAAAAGACATCGTACAACACCCCAAACACCAACGACGTTGAGCATGATCGTATTCATATTCGGTATCTTAAACCAGTAAGCCGCGCCAAAAAGCAGGCTTACAAAAATACTCATCGCGCCGGTCAGAAGCGGTGTCTTCCAATCGTCATCATCGTCTTTGTATTTTAAAGCAGCCAGGCCGTCCGTGATGCCCACAAAAAGCATGATGACGCCGAATGCGATAAAAAATATGGAAGAAACGATTTGCGGAAAAAATTTAAATAAGATGCCGCAAACCAAAATTACGATGCCCAGCAGTGTATTCTGAAACCAGGTATTGCGTTTTTTCTCTTCTTTGGTCTGTTCGGCGTTTTGTTCTTTGATTTTATTGTTTTTCGACATAAAGCCTCCTCAATCGATAGTTTGCAATAATTTCCATACATTCATTGTAACATTATCCGATCAAAAATGACAATAAAATTTTATGATCGGTAAGGCATAAATATCAAGATTTTACCGCGGAGCCTGTGATTTATAAACAACGTGTGATATGATTGTAAAAGAATAAACTATGATTTTCGGAAGGTTTTTAGCAATGAGCAGAATGAGTTTTGTCTTTAAAAAAATTACCAATCTCAATTACAGTAAAATGTTTGAAAGAATAGAGGAAATAAGTAAAAAATCGGGTAAAAGCAAGATCTGTTTGTTTTTTGACATAATCTATTGCGGAATCAAATATCAAGCAGGATACGAGGATTACGCGTTGTTTTATTTTTACAACGTTCCTGCAAAACTGAGAAAAACCTACGTCACCCGAGGCATCAATAATTATATCGTAAAAACCCTCAACGATCCCGCTTTTCAATATTATACGGATGACAAAGTCAAATATCATGAGGTATATAAAACCTATGCGATGCGTGACAGCATTTATTTAAAAGAAGCAGGTAAAGAAGAGTTTTTTCAATTCATGAATAAACGCGACTGCGTTATGATCAAGCCGTTCGACGACGGATGCGGCAGAGGCATCGAAAAATTAAATAAAGCAGATTTTGAATCGCTCAACGATATGTATGATTACATTATGAAGACCGATGCGCTTTTAGTCGAGGAAGTGATCAGCCAGCATCCCAAAATGCAGCAGCTTCATCCATGCAGCGTCAATACGCTAAGAGTCGTAACGATTTACGACCGAAAAAATGATATCGTACATATCCCCTTTGCATCCATTCGAATAGGCAACGGAAAACCGGTCGATAATATCAACAGCGGCGGCATGACGAGTGCCGTCGATACGCAAAAGGGAATCGTTCTATATCCGGCCGCAACCAAGAATCATTCTTTATATGAGAAACATCCGATGACAGGCGTACGGATCGTGGGCTTTGAAATTCCGTACTGGGATGAAGTGATCGAATTTATGAATAAGGTCGCCAGAGTGACGCCCCAGCTCGGTTACGTAGGCTGGGATGTGGCCATTACCGAAAAAGGGCCGCTGCTCATCGAGGGCAATGCGTATCCTGCCAATGACATCTATCAAATGCCCGGGATGACAAAAGACGGCAGAGGTATCCTCGAACGCTTCGAAAAGGCTATGAACTATTCATTTTATTAAGTAAAAGGCTAATATACATCATAAAATTGATTGACAAGCAAAAATTCTTCCTGTACAATATATTGAATAAAAGCGACGAAAAAGAGAGTATCTAATACGGCTTTGCAGAGAGATGACAAACGGTGAAAGTCATTAAAGCTTACATGGAGAAAATCACTTTGGAGCTGATTGGGTGAATTGAAATTAGCCCTGTTCGTTTGTGCGCGTTAAGCATATCAAGAGGGCACAAGCTTATTTGTGCCAAATCGGGTGGTACCGCGGAAATTTTCGTCCTGTATTTTACGGGATTTTTTTATTTTAAAAATATGAATTAACAAAAACCGGAGGGCTGAATGGCTTATAAAGAACTGAGCAAAAAAAATGTTGCCGAAACAGAAAAAGAGATATCCGAATACTGGGATCAGATCGATATCCTCAAACGATCGGTCGAGGTAAGGGAAGGACAGCCGAATTTTGTGTTTTATGAAGGTCCGCCTACGGCAAACGGCAGACCCGGAATCCATCATGTTATCTCAAGAACACTAAAAGACAGCGTAAACAAATATAAAACCATGCAGGGCTATCGCGTTAAGCGAAAAGCGGGCTGGGATACCCACGGTCTGCCGGTAGAAATCGAAGTGGAAAAAAGTTTGGGCATGAGCGGCAAGCAGGATATCGAAAAATACGGCATCAAAGAATTCAATGAAAAATGCCGTAATTCCGTGTTCTCATATGAAGCGCTTTGGCGGGACATGACAAAGAGAATGGCCTATTTTGTTGACATGGATGATCCGTACATCACGCTCGACAACAATTATATCGAAAGCGTATGGTGGATCTTAAGCGAACTGTTTAAAAAAGGCCTTATCTATGAAGGCCATAAAATTCTTCCGTATTGCCCGCGCTGCGGCACCGGGCTTGCTTCGCATGAAGTCGCACTCGGTTATCAGATGATTAAAACCGAAACCGTTATCGTAGAAATCAAAGCCAAAAACGCGGACGAATATTTTCTTGTATGGACGACGACCCCCTGGACGCTGGCATCCAATGTCGCCTTGGCCGTTAATCCTTCTTTTGATTACGCTAAAGTAAATCATAACGGAAAAGTCTACATCCTCGCGAAAGCGCTCATCGAAAAAGTCATCGGCGATGATTATGAATTGCTGGCCGAAATGAAAGGCAGCGCGCTTGAATATATCGAATACGAGCAGCTCATGCCGTTTATCCCGCCCTTTAACGGAAAAGCATTTTTTGTAACCTGCGCCGACTATGTAACCATCGAAGACGGCACGGGTATTGTTCATATCGCTCCTGCTTTTGGGGAAGATGACTATAATGTTGGCAAAAAGTACGGCCTTGCCGTGCTTAATCCGGTAAGCGAAAGCGGTCAATATCTTGACACTCCATGGAAAGGGCAATTTGTTATGGATGCGGATAAGGAGATCATCGTTTGGCTGAAGGATAACGGACTTCTGTTCAAAAAACAAAAAATGGAACACAATTACCCGCATTGCTGGCGCTGCAAAACGCCCCTGCTTTACTACGCAAAACCAAGCTGGTATATTGAGGTTACCAAATATAAAGACGAGCTGATCGCCGC
The DNA here is from genome assembly GCA_036833715.1 of Eubacteriaceae bacterium. Classification (GTDB taxonomy): domain Bacteria; phylum Bacillota; class Clostridia; order Eubacteriales; family Anaerofustaceae; genus JBGMEA01. The sequence goes on from DAITPG010000007.1 coordinate 8,558, forward strand.
AAACAATACCGTTGAGTGGTATCCCGATTTTGTCGGTGAAAAACGTTTCGGAAACTGGCTCGAAAACTTAAAGGACTGGGCCATCTCCCGAAACCGCTATTGGGGTACTCCGCTCAATATCTGGCGATGCTGCGAGTGCAATTCGCTGCATTCTATCGGTTCACGACAAGAACTTGTCGAAAGAGCCATCCAAAAAATCGACGAAAGCATCGATCTGCACCGACCGTATGTCGATGAAGTCAGCATCCGTTGCCCGCATTGCGGCAATGTAATGTACCGCGTCAGCGACGTAATTGACTGCTGGTTTGACAGCGGTTCCATGCCGTTTGCGCAGTATCACTACCCGTTTGAAAAAGAAGAAATTTTTAACGACCAATTCCCTGCGGATTTCATATGCGAAGGGATCGACCAGACCCGCGGCTGGTTCTATTCACTGTTGGCGATATCGACCATGATCAAAGGCTGCTCACCCTACAAGCGCGTTTTGGTCAATGATCTGATCTTGGATAAAGACGGTCAAAAAATGTCCAAATCCAGAGGCAACACGGTCGATCCGTTTATGCTGTTCGATCAATACGGCGCCGACGCGCTCCGTTGGTATCTGCTGTATGTTTCACCGGCTTGGACGCCGACCAAATTTGATGAAGAAGGCTTAAAAGAAGTTATCAGCAAATTTTTCCTGACCTTGAAAAATGTATATACCTTTTTTGTGATGTATGCCAACGCGGACGGAATCGATCCTTCTGTCTTTGATGTGCCTATTGCAGAACGCGACGAAATCGATAGATGGTTATTGTCCAAATACAACACCATGCTTCGGGATGTCACTGAGGATATCGAAAGCTTTGACATGACCAAAGCCGTAAGAAAAATACAGGATTTTGTCAATGAAGAATTGTCAAACTGGTATATCCGCCGCAACCGAAGACGTTTTTGGGAAAGCGAGCTGACCGGGGACAAGATGTCGGTCTACTTGACGACCTACGAAGTGCTCACCGGCGTGGCAAAAATAGCCGCTCCTTTTGCTCCCTACATCACCGAAGAGATCTACCGAAACCTTACGGGAGCAGAATCCGTCCATCTTGCGGATTATCCGAAATTCAATGAGAGCGCTGTCGATACCGCGCTTGAATATAAAATGGATTTGGTACGCAATCTGGTAAGCCTCGGCAGAGGCGCAAGGGAAGATGTGCAGATCAAGGTGCGTCAGCCGCTGTCCGAAGTTTTGGTCGACGGCGCGCATCAAGAGGTGATCGGTAACCTAACCGAGCTTATCAAAGAAGAGCTCAATGTAAAACACGTTCAGTTCGAAAACGATCTGGCTAAATTCATGGATTTTACGCTCAAACCCGATTTTAAGACCTGCGGGAAACTGTTCGGTTCATTGGTCAAGCCACTGGGAGCTTATCTGCAAAACGCCGACGCGCCCGCGCTTCTCGCCGAAATCAATAAAAACGGAAGCGTGGATGTATCGATAGGTTCCGATACGCTCACACTTACCAAAGAACTTCTTGATATCAGGATCACGGCAAAGGAAGGATTTAACGTCCAAACGGAAAATAATTTGTTTATCGTACTCAACACTGATCTTACTGAGGAACTCATCCTTGAAGGCTATGCGCGCGAACTGATATCCAAGATTCAGCAGACCCGAAAATCAAGCGGACTGGAGGTTTCGGACCGCATCGTGCTTACTATAAAGACCGATGCCGAAATAACCGCGGCAATAAACGTGTTTAAAGAAAATATCATGAATGAGACCTTGTCCGAGGAAATCGTGTTTGCGGATAATGAAGGCGAATCCGTCCCGATCAACGGACATGAAACTAAGCTCAAAATAGAAAAAAAATAACGGCGGATTTTTGATTTACATTAAAAATTTGACAGATAATATACTTTGCCGTTTGAAAATGGTATAATTTAGTTGTTTATCGGGAGGAATCCAATTGAAAATCGACATCAAACATCTTTACGATCATTACGAAGAATACGCAGATATGCAGATAGAAATCGACGGCTGGATCAAAACAATCCGATCTTCGAATGCTTTCGGATTTATAGAATTAAATGACGGCACCTTCTTTAAGAACGTTCAGATCGTTTTGGAAAAGGACAGCCTGCCAAATTATGACGCCGTAACCAAATACACCGTTTACAGCGGCATCAAGGTGCGCGGCACGCTCTGTATTACGCCCGAAATGAAACAGCCGTTTGAAATAAAGGCCTTTGAAGTGATTTTGCTTGCGGAATCCGACGCCGATTATCCGCTTCAAAAGAAGCGCCATACTTTTGAGTATCTGCGCGAGATCGCCCATCTGCGTCCGCGTGGTAATTCCTTTGCTGCCACTTTCCGTGTGCGTTCCATGGCCGCGTATGCCATCCACAGCTTTTTTCAGCAGAAGGGCTTTGTATATGTCAATACGCCCATCGTAACGGTAAGTGACTGCGAAGGGGCAGGGGAGATGTTTAAGCTCACCACAATGGATTTAAACCAACCGCACAGAAGCCCGGACGGCAATATCGATTACACCAAAGATTTTTTCGGCAAGGAAGCTTATTTGACCGTCAGCGGACAGCTGCAGGCGGAAGCCTTCGCGCTTGCGTTTAAAAATGTTTATACCTTTGGGCCCACTTTCCGGGCGGAAAATTCCAACACGGCACGCCACGCTGCAGAGTTCTGGATGATCGAACCGGAAATCGCTTTTGCCGATCTTTCGGATGATATGCAGCTGGCGGAGGAAATGCTTAAATATGTTTTCGGCTATGTGCTAAAAAACGCGCCCGATGAAATGGAATTCTTCAACGAGTTTATCGATAAGGGCCTCATCGAAAGGCTGCGCAATGTCGTCGAATCCGACTTCGGCCATGTA
>DAITPG010000007.1:11437-23248 GCA_036833715.1 Eubacteriaceae bacterium
GATCAAAAGCGGCCATCCGTTTGAATATCCCGTGACCTGGGGATGCGATCTGCAGACTGAACACGAAAGATATCTCACCGAGACCTATTTTAAAAAACCGGTTTTTGTAACCGATTATCCCAAAGAAATCAAAGCGTTCTACATGCGGCAAAACGAGGACGGTAAAACCGTCGCGGCCGTCGACTGTCTGGTGCCCGGCATCGGAGAAATTTTGGGCGGAAGCCAAAGGGAAGAGCGCTTCGATGTCTTGGTGCAGCGCATGAACGAGCTGGGAATGAATTCCGATTCGATGGACTGGTATCTTCAGCTCAGAAAATACGGCGGCGTTAAGCATGCCGGTTTCGGATTGGGCTTTGAAAGAGCGATCATGTATATGACCGGCATGAAGAATATAAGGGATGTCATCCCGTTTCCCAGAACCGTTAAAAACGCAAAATATTAAACAAAGCATTCGGAGGCGACCATGTTTAAGAAAGCAACCTCAATCGCTATGATTCTGCTTTTGCTGTTTACTTTATCTCCGGGTATGGTAACTGCGGAAGAAAATAAGGATAAAACTCCGACGACCCCGACAACGCCCAAAACGCCTACCAATCCCAATTCGCCGGATCCCAGATTGATATTGACCGATCCTTCTTTTGATTTAAACACGGTCGATCCGGCATTATTGGAAGCATGGTACAATTCCAGTGTAAACGTTCCGGACGCGAATTTAAAAAAGGCACTTATGTCGGCTGCCAATGTGCCCAGCGGACAAACGCTTACCATTGAAAAAATGTTCAGCCTGCCGGGCAATTTGAATTTCGCCGGACTCTCTATTTCTAACCTTACCGGCATGGAATACGCCATCAATGTAAAACATCTGTCACTTGGAAATAATACAATCGTTTCGCTAGACCCGCTGAAAAATCTTTATAACATTGAATATCTGGATTATTCAAATAATCAGGTTAGCGCGGTTCCATCCTGGGTTTTTACTTCCCGCAAATTAACGGTGGTTAACGGTTCATCCAATAAATCCATGATCGTTGCCTCGCCCAACGGCTCTGACAGCGTTTTGGAAGAACTCTATCTCGAAGGAAATCAGCTTTCCTCGCTGCCCAATCTCAGCGGCTGCAAAAAGCTGGTATCTTTGTCATTGGCAAACAATGCGTTTGTGAATTTCCCGGAGACGATCCTAACGCTTACCGAACTCGACACGTTTTCGATCACTAAAAACAAGATCGCACAGATACCGGATATCGCTTCATTGGCGAAGCTCACCACGCTTAATCTCGACTACAACGAGCTGACCGCAATTCCGGCAGGGATCGATAAACTCACCTCTCTTCAGCAGCTGTCCATCAGCAACAATAAAATAACCGCCATACCGGACAGCATCCTATCCATGAATGCATTGCAGATGCTTATCCTTAATTTTAATAGCATCCAAACGCTGCCCGAAGGTCTGTCATCCATGTCCGGATTAAAGGTTCTGGGCATTGCGGTCAATGATATCGACCTAACCGCAAGCGACGGCGTGATAACCAAGTTAAAGGATAAATTAAGCACTTTTTATTATAAAATACAAAAACCCAATTTCAAACTCGAACTTCTCAAAGATAAAGAAGCGCCCGGCGGGAAGCTGGTTTGGAGCAATATTCAAAATATCAGCGATGCCGAAGAGGGTTATACGAATATCACTAAATTTGTGATCGAACGAAAAGAGGAAACCATTTCCGAAGAAGGCGAAACCGATGATGAGGAAAACGATCCGGGCGTTCTGCCCACGCTTTCCGTATTTGCGCCCATAGCCGAACTCGATGCCGAAGCCAGAGAATATATCGACGAAACGGCTGATCCCGATAAAAATTATACATACCGCGTGACGGCGTATATCACCGGGATGTTTATGGAAAATTCGCCCATTGATACCAGCGGCTTCGAAACCGTTAATACAAAGGATATCACAGGTTCCAAATACGATACGCAAGATTTCATTATATTCGGCGCCATTGCACTCGGCGGAATTTTGATAATAGCAGGTCTTATACTGATCATCGTAAAAAAATCCAAAAACCGATCTCCGAAAGCGAAACCTAAATCAAAGCCGAAAAAACGAAAAATAAAAAAAATAACCAAGAGCAGCAGCGCGGGCAAACGCGATACCGAAATTATTGAGCACTTGGACGACGACATATTATAAATGACATAAGAAAAAGTGCCTGCATAAGGCACTTTTTCTTGAATTGGAGGGAAAATGTATAATACGGTGATCTTTGATTTTGACGGCACCATAGCGGACACCAAGGAAGGCATCATGAAAGGGGCTCATTATGCATTGACAGGTTTGGGAATCGCGGTAGAAAACTTCAATGAGCTTCATGTGTTTGTGGGCCCGACGCTTTGGTACTCGTTTGAAACTTTTTATAAGTTGGACGCAGTTAGGCAGAATAAGGCGGTAGAGCTTTACAGAGAATATTACAGTGTTACGGGGATTTATGAGGCGCAGCCGTACCCGGGCATGAAAAAGCTTCTTGAGGAATTGCATCATAAAAATTACAAAATCGGGATCGCCAGCGCAAAAGTACAGCACAGCGTTGAACACGCGCTTGAGTTTATGGGTATCAGCCAATATTTTCATGCGGTAGCTGGAAGCCATCCGGGAGGCGCGCATTCCGATAAGGCGGAGCTGATAGCCGATGTGATGAACATGCTTGGGGTAACACAAGCCGATAGGGCGGTTGTTGTCGGTGACAGCAAAACGGATGCGGCCGGCGCTGAGCGATGCGGACTTGATTTTATCGCAGCGCTTTATGACAGGGAGATTTCAGAATTCGAAGGTCAAAAAATCGATCATAAGGCATATTCGGTTGAAGAACTATCGGAAATTTTAATAAGCAGGGCAGGTAAGTGAGTATGAATCAGGAAATGATCAACAAAACCTATGCGGTTGCGCTTAGCGGGGGCGGCGCGAGGGGCGCTTACGAAATGGGCGTGTGGAAAGCTTTAAAGGAAATGGATATCAACATAGCAGCGGTTGCCGGAACCTCCATCGGCAGCATCAACGGTGCTTTGATGGCGCAGGGGGATTTCGACATTGCGCTGGAAGTATGGAACAGTTTAACGCCCGAAATTGTATTTGACACCGAGCTCACTGGCATCGAAAGATACAGGGACACTACAAAAATGCAGCAGCTCCTTAAACAATACATCAACGAGGACAAAATCAGGGAAAGCAAGATCGATTATGCTTTGGTAACTTTCAATCTTTCGGCGATGAAAGACGAAACTTTGTTTGCGGATGAGATCCCGCAGGGTAAATTACTGGATTATATCCTTGCCAGCGCTAATTATCCGCTCTTTAAGCGTCATAAGATCGACGGTAACTATTATATCGACGGCGGCATCTATAACAATCTGCCGGCCAAACCCTTGTCTGACAGGGGGCACCAGAATATTATTATTGTGGATGTGCGCGATATGTTTGCTATGACCTATAAAAAATTTGATACTTCCGGCCATTTCATCGTCAATATACGCTCACGGCACGACCTTTATAATGTCATGAATTTCTCACGAGAGCTTATTCAGGAAAACTTAAACAAAGGATATTTTGACACCTTAATGGCATTTGAAAAATATATCGGTTCCTATTATTATGTTTTGGAAGACGGCACCGAAAATACAATCAGCACGGAAGATTTGAATCTGCTCAATGATACTGTTTTTTTTAAAAAATTATTTGACAGCGAAACCGCCATGCTGAGCGTTCTGGAATGCGTCAATGATTTTATGAATGCCAAGGAGATTCAGTCGATATTCTGCAAAGAGTTTTTTGTGGCTTGTCTTGAAATTTGCGCCGAAGTGATCGGGGTGGAAAAGATCGCAGAATATACCATCCGAGGGCTCTGTAACAAACTGCTTATAGAGATTAATGATATCATTGAAAAAGGGAAGAATATCGAAAGCTCCATCAAAGAACGCGTGGAGGAAAAGATTTCCGAACGTTCCTTATTATTTGATAATGAAGACAAAAAAATTGTATTTGCGGCCCTGCTCCGAAATGTTGACAGGATCGTAGAAAAGATATCCTTCTTATTCGATACCATCGCGATCTTTGCTCCCAAAGTCATTATCGCTTATCTGACGGCCAGTATCCTGCAAAACAGGGCGGTCAAAGAAGAAACGGATTAAAAAAATCATCTGCCGCCGCGCAGATGATTTTAGTTTGCCACCGTAAAACAAAGCACATATTGATTTTCATGGGTGATCGAAATTTTTAGGGACCGTATACCGAGTTCGTCAGCCCTTTTTATTGCGTTGCCGGATAAAAAAACCATCGGCTTGCCAAGATCATCTTTTTTTATCAGAATATCATAAAAACCGATTCCCTTCAATCCGGTGCCGAGCGCTTTGGATACGCTTTCTTTGGCGCAAAAATAGACCGCGAGCGTTCTCGGTTTAAAATTGGAACGATGATAGACTTCCAATTCTTCCGAAGTAAGTATCTTTTCGGACATGCGTTCCCTGATTGCCTCGCGCATCTTCTCAAAACGCGAAATATCGCATAGATCAACGCCCACATTTTTGATCGTTCCGCCGTCATCGAAATTATAAAACATAAGTCACCTCACTAAACACAAAAAAACCTTGCGGGTAACCCGGTCAAGGTCTGTGTATCTCAATCATAGCAATGATTAAGCGATGGAATTGAGTTTTTTTGCAAATTGACTCTTTTTTCTGTTGGCAGCATTTTTATGAATAACGCCTTTAGAAGCAGCCATATCGAATTTTTTAGATGCTTTTCTGCAGGAAAGCAATGCTTTTTCGGCATCACCGCTTGCAATATCGGCAAGAAATTCTTTTTCGGTTGTCTTAAGGTTTGTTTTGATCATTTTGTTCATAATTCTGCTTTTTTCGTTAGTAATAACGCGTTTTTTAGCCGATTTGATGTTTGCCAATTCAATACCTCCCAAATAATTTGAGCTCTTATATTTTATCATTATATTTTTGCTATTTCAAGTAAAAAATAAAAAAAATATGAACGGAGAAGATAATGGAATATACCAGCGATCTTGTTGCGGATTTTGCCAAAGAAATAGAGCAAGGAACAAAAATTACGCAAAAAAGGAAAGACAATATTATTATATCAGAAATTTTAATCGACGAAAAGGGTGAAAAGATCCTGGGAAAAAGAAAAGGGCATTATATCACGCTCGAATTCAAGCAGCAAAATTTTGACAAAGAGGCGATGATATCAATAGTTACCGAGCAGATAAAATTCTTTTTACAAAAACAGCCGGTCAAAAAAATAATGGTAGTGGGTCTCGGTAATGAAACATTGATCGCAGACAAGTTCGGAGTGCTGGTAAGCAGGCAGATCGAAGTCATGCAGAAAGAAGATAAAAGCGTCACTTCGGTTGCGCCGTCCGTGGAAGGGCTTACCGGGATAGACAGTAAATTGATTTTAAACCTGCTGATCGAACAAGTCAGGCCTGATCTTTTGATCATGGTGGATGCATTAATGACCAGAAATCTTACTCGACTGATATCGCTGCTGCAGATATCTGACACTCCGCTCGATTTCGGAGGAAGCACACCGCAAAAGCGCAAGATATTAAGCGATATCGTAAAGGAAACGGCTGTTTTGTCGATCGGTTTTCCTACCACGATCTCTGTATCGAATATCGTCAAAGAGAGTCTTGCGAAAATAAATCCTCTGCCAAGAAATGCATCGTTATTACAAAACGATTATGATAATGTAGTTGTTGCGCCTGCAGAATGTGATTATCTGATCAACGAAATGGCAGATTCGGTCAGCAGAGCTATCAACGAAGCAATAGCTTATACCCTGTAATATTGGATCGGCCCGGTTCATATACTATCATAAGCGGTAAGAGTTCTGTATGCAATTTTTATACGGATAAAAAGGCAAAAGGAGGTTCCCTATGAAAAAATATGCCAAAGTAATCGTGTTTTTACTTGCAGTAATCATTATGAACTTACCGCTCTCTTTCTTTGACGGCACTTCAAATGCCTTGGCAAGCAGCGGAGGGTTTTATAAATACATATTGACGGCGGGAGTGGGAACAACAGATCAAAGTGAAAAATCTTCTTCCTCTTTCGATGCGATGTCGTTGCTCACGGGCTCGGCTAAAATGATTTTAACCAGCTGTATTCCCGCGATGAACGCAACGGATGAAGTGCCGGTGGATGAATCCCCTCAAAAGCCGGATACACAAACACAGGTCGTCACGGATAAAGCAAGCGTACCCGTGGATACCAAATTTGATGTCAATATGACAAAGAAAGAACTGCTCAATACACAATATCACAACGGCAATCCCACGGTTTTGATTTATCATACGCATACGACAGAATCCTACATGGTCGATTCGTCTTCGACGGTATACCGTTCAACCGATCCGACCATTGGTGTATTGGCTGTCGGCGGCATCGTATCCAGAATCTTATATGAGGAATACGGTATCGAAGTTTTACATATCACCACGGTTTTCGATAATCCATATGACACAGCTTATGATAAATCTTTGGCGGCGCTTCAGGAAGCCGTTGCAAAGTATCCATCGATCAAATATGTCTTTGATATCCATCGTGACGGCTTATCGCCATCTGACGAACACACGGCTATATACAAAGTCAATATCAACGGCACGGGCGCTGCTAAGATCATGATGGTCATGGGAACCAAATCTGCTTTCTCGGATCAGGGCATCGCTTTTTCGGATAAATTAAAATTTGCCATGGATGTAAACTACCCCGGTCTTACCCGATCAACTTTAAAACGTCCGTATAACTATAATCAGCAGGTGTGTCCTTATTCTGTTCTCTTGGAAGTAGGCAGCAATTTGAGCACACCCGATGAAGCAAAAGCAAGCGGAGTATATCTTGGCAGGGCTATCGGAACCGTTATTAAAAATGAATAGGCATAAGGAAGAGTTGATGCTCTTCCTTTTTTTAGTAATAAACATTCAATTCGTATCTTCTGCTTTAAGAATGAGTAATTCTACTATGTCGCAATATTGATCGTGCAAAGAAAGACTCCGGCACTGCGACGCGTATAATTACTTTTTTTGTGATGATGCCAAGGCTGATGGATATCAGAGAAATTAATCTGAGACTGACAAAAATATGGACAATCCATTCCGGCTTAAACAAGGCAAGTAATGCACTAATCCTTTCATATTAGCCGATGGTATTGAATAATTTTTTTATTTCGATATGCCTTTTCAATAATATTTTGCTCTTCCTTCGAATTACGACAAGCATCGGAATTGTTTTTTTGCATAATAGGATAAAGAATATCGGATATGTCATATTCTTAACTGCTTACATTAAAAGGAGATAACCTCTATGAAAAATAAGGATGGCGGCATATTTTATTTTAAAGGATCGGTCCCAAATAGCGCTAAAACTCAAAAAAAAGAAATCTGCAAATGGAAAAATGAATATTGTAAAGACTGCATGGATACGGATCCATTTAAGACTCAAAACTTTTGCTATGTGGCAGTCAAACTCTATTACGCGGATAATAATACGGTCTGTCCCCAATGCGGTTTGGGATTTTTGCATATGACGCAAGATCAAACATTTCAATGCTATAACTGTGATTATTCGATCGATTATTCAATGGTGATCAAAAAACAAAAAAATCTGGTGAAACCGCCGGATTGCGGAGAATATCTGTTAATCGGAAAAAACAAATAATTATAAAGGATAACCGGACGTACATGAACTGCACCCCATAAGTCAGACAGTATGATATACTGAATAACGATTGGGGTGATTTTTTATGTTTGCTTGAAATTGAATGCTTCAGGAGCTATTCATCGAGGTTTCAGCGAGCGAATAAAAAAGCCAAAACAATTCATTGAAAAAAATCAAGCGTTGATAATTTATGATGAAAATATGTGTAAGTATTTTTTTAACGTACATAATGGTAGGCGGAACCAACATTTCATAAGCCTGAAAAATGTCATAATTAGGCACTTTCTATTGCTATAGCATTCAAAAAACTATATAATGACAGAAGTCGAACATTAATTCCACCGGAGGAAATCACTCACAATGCTGGATATCAAGCGAATCAGAAAAGAACCAGAAAAAATCGAAGAGCTGCTTAAACGCAGAGGAGATATATCGATCGCACCGCTGCTTGCCGCGGACGAAAAAAGGCGTGCATTGATCAATAAGGTCGAGCAGATGAAAGCAAAACAAAATCTTGATTCAAAGCAGATACCGCTTCTTAAGAAAAATGGAGAAGATATTTCCTTGCTCATGAACGAAATGAAAGAACTTTCCGATTCGATCAAGGTTTTGGACACTGAAATCGCGGTTGCCGATGAGACGATATCGGAAATCTTATTAAGTATTCCCAATATCCCTTCGGAATCCGTTACGATCGGGAAAAGCGATGCCGATAATGTTGAAATAAGAAGGGTCGGGGAAGTACGGTCTTTTGCATTCGAGCCTCAGGCGCATTGGGATATAGCCGTTCAAAAAGGCCTGATCGATTTCGAACGCGCCGTTAAAATCGCGGGCGCCAGATTTTCTATGTTTGTTGGAATCGGAGCCAGGCTTGAACGCGCGCTTATCAATTTTATGCTGAATCTTCATTCGGTCGAACATGGCTACACCGAAATCGCTCCGCCGCTGATGGTCAACAGACAAAGCATGACAGGCACCGGGCAGTTGCCAAAGTTCGAAGAAGACGCTTTTAATGTTAAAAATAACGATTTTTTTATGATACCCACGGCCGAAGTGCCGGTTACCAATATTCACAGGGACGAGATATTGACTTTTGATGATCTGCCAAAATTTTTTACTGCTTATACGCCCTGCTTCAGAGCGGAAGCCGGAAGCGCAGGCAGAGACACACGCGGGCTTATCAGAAACCATCAGTTTGATAAAGTGGAACTTGTTAAACTGGCTCATCCCGACAATTCTTACGATGAACTTGAAAAGCTTACAGCAGATGCGGAAAAGGTATTAAAACTCCTACAAATACCCTACCGTGTTGTTGAACTTTGCACGGGGGATATCGGTTTTTCCTCAGCCAAAACCTACGACATCGAAGTATGGATGCCAAGTTATAACCGATATGTGGAAATAAGCTCCTGCTCCAACTTTGAAGATTTTCAAGCGAGACGCGCCAATATCCGTTTCCGTGACCGGGACGGACAGCTCAAATTCGTGCATACTTTAAACGGCTCCGCTCTTGCAGTCGGCAGAACCTTTGCGGCTTTGGTGGAAAATTATCAGCAGGCCGACGGCGGCATTGTTATTCCCGCAGTTTTGAAACCATGGATGGGCGGCATTGAAAAGATATGACGCAGGCAAAAATCAAGCGCTCATCAAAATTTGGCTTAATATTTAAAAACCGTAAACTTGTCATCGCTATATCGGCCGCATCGATCTTTTTAATCGGCATCGTAACCATTATCTGGTTCAATGCGTCACCTAAAGGATATACAACCTTTAATAAGAAAGGCGATGTCCTGACAAACGGTACCATAGAAGTAACCTTCCTTTCGGCGCAAACGGTAAATTATCTGACCGGTTACACACTCGATGAACAATACGTATATGTGAATTTATTATATACGATCAAAAATATTTCAAAATCGGATATTAGCTGGAAGAAATTCCCTTATATCAACGTCATGCAATATGAATTAAAAGGGAATACATATACCGAAATCAAAGACAGCGAAGCGGAATTTGACTTTAACGCCCTCCAATCTTATGCGATGCAGCAAGGCATCGACTATACCAATGTCAAGGTGGACATGACTCCAGATGAGATTCGGACGGACGCGGATATCATCAAAATACCGAAGGCAGATTTCGATAACAACAAATTTTTTGTTACGATAGACAATATCGATGCGATCGTGCAGATCGAAGATTTACTCAGTTCTGTCGAATAATAGAGATCTACATAAAATAAAAAGGCTTGCATGTAAAGTGCATCAGCCTTTTTTTGATTTGCTTGAAAGTTAGGCTTTTAACTGGATCTTTGATTCGTTATAAGATTAATATTAACAATGGAAGTCTGAATTTCACCTTGATATCAGTCGCACTTGTTTTCTGATCAAAGTTTTCCTAAATAAGCCGTATTCTTTAAAAGGGTTTGGGGACATGTTAAGTCGATTTAAATTTGTTAATATATGCTACATTAAATTTGATTTCCAAAATTTTCAGCCTCAATTTGTAACCGGCAGACTTTTATAGTATAATAAATTCATATTTATAATTAAGCAATAAAAACCCTATAAATATATTCACCGTAAAGAGGCATCACATGAAAGTCCTATTGGTAACCGGTATGCTCGCATCGGGCAAAAGCATCGCGCTCAGGCTGTTTCAGGATCTGGGATATTTTTGCATCGACAATCTGCCGCCTTCTCTGATAAAACCTTTTATCGAGCTCACGGAAAAAAGCGAACCGCAAATCCAAAAGGTCGCCTTGGTGATCGATGCCAGAGGCGAAGCATTTTTTGATGAGCTGGAAAGTGCGCTTTCTTTTTTGAGGGAGCACACAAACTGCGAGATTCTTTATGTGGATGCGGTGGATGAAGTCCTTATCCAGCGCTATAAGCTAATGCGGCGGCGGCATCTGATGGCCGAAAATGAACGCATTGAAGAAACCATACGCAAGGAAAGGGAAATGCTCGCCGGCCTTCGCGAAAAAGCCAATTACATCATCGATACCTCCTATTCAAAAGACACCCAGTTTAAAATGAAGCTGCTGACTATTTTTTCGGGCAATGAGCCCGAAAAAAAGATGGTCGTTAATATTGTTTCCTTCGGATTTAAATATGGGATATTAAAAGACGGCGATATGATTTTTGACGTCCGCTTTCTGCCGAATCCCTATTATGACGACCACCTTAAATATTTAACGGGCCTAAACGAAAAAGTTCAGGAATATGTGCTTAGTTTTTCGGTAAGCATCGAATTTATCGACCGGCTTTACGACATGATCCGTTTTTTGCTGCCCTGCTACAAAAAAGAAGGGAAATCACAGCTGATTTTGGGAATCGGCTGCTCCGGCGGTCGCCATCGTTCGGTTACGATTGCCGAGGAACTTGCTAAACGGTTCGCTTCGGAGGACTTGATCATATCGATCGAACATCGCGATATCAATAAGGATGAGTATGTGTAGGTGACAGGATGGCGAAAGAATTTTCTGAACAGGTAGTTCTTATCGGAGGCGGAACGGGAAATTCCGTTTTTTTAAGGAGCTTAAAACAATATACGGATCATATAACCGCGATCGTAACCGTGGCGGACGACGGCGGCAGCTCGGGCGTTATCCGGCTGGAATATAACATGCTGCCCCCAGGCGACATCCGCAACTGCATCGTAGCGCTCGCTGACGAGGAAAATATTATGTCCGAGCTGATGGATGTGCGCTTTACCGAAGGCTTCATGAAACGCCAAAGCCTCGGAAACATGATCATCGCGGCTATGAATAAGATCAGCGGCAGTTTTCCTCTTGCGGTCAAGCGGGTCAGCGATGTTTTGGCAATCACGGGACGGGTGCTTCCGGTTACCACCGAAAATATTATTTTAAAGGCGAAATTATCCAACGGAAAAACAGTCAAGGGAGAATCTTACATTCCAAAGTATTGCGCCAAGACAAAAAATTCCATCGAAATGATGCAGATTTTTCCGCCGACTGCAAAAGCTTTCGAAGATTGCCTTACCGCCATTGAAAATGCCGATATCATTATCTATAGCCCCGGAAGTTTGTATACATCGCTGATTCCCAATCTTTTGGTAAACGGCATGTGCGACGCTCTT
>DAITPG010000008.1:0-22592 GCA_036833715.1 Eubacteriaceae bacterium
AGGCTGAAAAAGCAATAGGGAAAGGAGGAGCTATGGCAGAAAAATCAGACAATAAAAAAATCCTTGAGGATTCGATCAAGGACGAGCAGGCGCTCATCGACGCAGGCCTAAAACGATACGGTTCCGAGAAAGAAGGCATGGACCGTCTCGCCGATAAGGGCGCCGATATCGAAAGCAAAGGAGCCAAAGCGGATGTGAAAGCTTACTTGCAGCCGGGCGGCGCGGGCATTCAGGCCGACGCGTTATCCCGTCTGGGCCTGAGCCCCGGCCGTTTGTCCGAAACCAACCGCTCCGCGGGCTACAACGCCTACCAAAGCCGCATCGCAGCGGCAAGAAACGAAGCCCGCAAGGCCAAGGAGCAGTATCAGCTGGGCTATGACATGGCTGCATCGCAGGCAGAGGCCGACAAGGCCAACACGCTGGCAGACTGGTATAACGACAAAAACGCCGATCACTGGAAAACAAAGCAATGGGAATATCAAAAGGCGGCAGACACCAAAGCGGACGAAGAAAAGGCCAAGGCGGAGGCCGAAGCCAAGGCCGCGCAGGAAGCATGGGAAAAGCAGATGGCGGCGATGTCGGGCGGCTATTCATTTGATTATAATTATGACGGGTATTCAGATATTGATGATCCGGAAGATCCGTCCGCGAGTGGCGAAGGGCAGGGAGGCGGGGGAGGCAGTTCTTGGGGTGAGCCATCCGATGCCAAAGCGATCAAAATTCAAAATCAATTTATGCAGGAAGCCTCCGACCTTTATACTTTATTCAACGGAAAAATACCGGCGAATTATATGAATGATTTGATTAATCGCGCAAAAAATTCGGGTGTGCCCAATATCGATACGCTTATTCGGGAAAGCTTTTCTTAATTTTCATATAATGCTCGCAATGCCCCTTCGGGGGCTTTTTTTGTTTGAATTTTCGCTTGAATCGAAATCTGTCAAATGCATAGAACTTGAGAATAAGAGATTACAATGTTAAAATGAAAAGAAAGATTATGAAAGCGGGGGATTAAAAATAGACAGATCACAACTCATTAATTTTGCGGTCAATAACGATAAACTAGATTTATTAAAGGCCAGAATGAATAGATTTAATCCATTTAAAATATTAAAGGTGCAGGATCAAGAAATCAGACATTCGAATATGCTGGCATGGATTTTTAATCCGGCAGAGAATCATAATTTCGATGATCGAATTTTGAAAAGATTTTTACTTAAGGTGCTGCTTAAACCTGTCAATGAAGATACCCTTGATAATATGAATATTATTTATCGCTTGCAGCAAGCCTCTTTGCTTGATATCAAGGTCTACCGAGAATTGGAGCATATAGACCTGGTTTTAATTTCCGAACAGCAGCATTTGATCATTTTTATTGAAAACAAAATTTATTCGGGCGAACATTCCAATCAGCTTCAGCGGTATTATGATTTTATCAAACAGACATATGCAGATTACATGTTGTTACCGATTTACCTTACGATCGAAGGCACTGAGGCCACCCAAACCGATTACTTTTTGGCAGGCTATGAGGATATCTTAGATACCATTGAATTTATTCTCGCCAATTATTTTGAAAGAACATCGACGGAAGTTGTTGCTTTTTTAAAATATTATTTGACAATAATCAAGGAGAAATATGTGATGGAACCTGAATTGAAGCGTTTATGCAAAGAGATATACCAACAAAACAAAGACATAATTGACATGATCCATTCCGTCGGCAATGAAATCGATATTGAGCCTGCCGTACATATCTTTAAGCAGAAATATCCGCATATTATCCCGGTAAGCATAAAGAGTAAAACGTTTTGGTTCGGGATCGACTCTTTTATCAAAGGAAAATCTGACGAAATCGACAATTGGGGCGGAGGATTTCCTGTTTGTTTCTGGTTTACGGAATATTTCGGTAAATTGAAATTGACGCTCGAAGTCGGCCCGTTCATCGATGCGAGCAGGCGAATCAATTTTTTAAATAAGCTTGAGTCTTTGGATATCAAAATCAGTGAAAAGGCAAAGGAACCCGGCAGAAAATATACAAGAATCCATAACGGCACATATGCCATCAAAGATTGGTCGGATAATGACGAGCTTGCGGAAGCGATGGAAAAGCTGTATGAGAAAGACGATATAAGAATCCTGCGCGATAAAGTGGCCAAAGCAATCAACGAGTTTGATTGGCAGGCTTAAGCCCCCACGGGGGCATTTTTTATTGCCTTTTTCCACTTTTGCGCGCGTTTTCGGCCGTGTGATTAAGCGATCCTTAACCCATCCTTAAGATTCCATTAAGTTGCGCAAAACCTATTGACGGCATAGTACTATGCAGTGTATAGTATGACGCGAAAGGAAGTGTTTGCATGGATATACAGTTGAAACGCGGACTGCTTGAAATCTGTGTGCTGACGGTGCTCGAACGCGAGGATTCCTACGGCTACCAAATCATCAAGGACGTCAGCCCAACCATCGAAATTTCCGAATCGACGCTTTACCCCATCCTCAAACGGCTTGAAACCGGCGGCTTCGTGAGCGTCTACACCGTAGAGCACAACAGCCGGCTGCGCAAATATTACCGCATTACTGACGCGGGCAGAAAAAAGATACGGGATTTTTTGGAGGAATGGAAGGAAGTCATGAGTGTGTATGAATTTATAACGGAGGAAATGAGGAAATCGGGCCATGAATAAATCGGAATTTTTATCAATGCTTAAAAGCCGGCTTGCAGCGCTGCCACCGGCGGAGATCGACCGGTCGGTGAATTTTTACGCCGAAATGATCGATGACCGCATCGAGGAAGGCATGAACGAAACGGAGGCCGTGGCCGCCGTCGGCGATATCGACAAGATTGTGAGCGGCATTTTTGCCGAACGTCCGCTCTCGGAGGTGATCGGAGGCATGCAGCCCAACCGCAGCCGCCAGACCTGGCAGATCGTGCTCATCGTACTGGGCTTTCCGCTGTGGTTTCCGCTGCTCGCCGCGTTTTTCGCGGTAGTCGCATCGGTTTACATCAGCGTGTGGGCCGTGATCATCAGCCTGTACGCGGCGGTGGCCGCTTTGGCGCTCGGCGGTCTTGCCGGATGCGTTGCGTCGGTGTTTGGCTTTGCGCAAAGCATCGGCACGGGCGTCGCTCTGTTCGGAGCCTCGCTGGTTTGCATCGGCATCGGCATCATCGCGTTTTTTATCGTCAATCAGCTCAGCGTCATGCTGATCCGCCTAACGGAATTATTCGGACGTAAAATCAAGTCCATGATCATGAAAAGGAGAGAAAAAATATGAACAGAAACGCAAGAACATTTTTAATCGTTGCGGGAGCGCTCATCGTCGCGGGCGGCGTGCTGCTCTTCGGAGCGTTTGCCTTCCATGGCTTCAGTTGGAATTTTATCGACCTGTGGTCCTCGGCCACAAGGGAAGAGCGCGGCAGCGGCGATTTTGAGGAACGTACCTATACCTTTGACGCGGATAAAATAAACACGCTCGATCTTTCGGACGTGAGCCGCGACATCCGCATCGTCACCGACGCGACGGATAAAATCACCGTCGTCTGCTACGAAAACGAGGACCGTTATTACGATGTGCAGGCGGTCAACGGCGTTTTGCATGTGGAATTCAAATCCCGCCTGAGCATCAATTGGGACGGAGCCTTCGAAGACTATACGCTCACCGTTTACCTGCCGCAAAAAGAATATAAAAGCGCAGATATCAACAATGTGAGCGGCTCCATCAACCTGCCTTCCATGAGCTTTGAGGGCGAAGTGACCCTGCACACCACCAGCGGGACCATCAACGCGCAAGGCGTCCAAAGCGGCGGCAAGCTGACGGCCTCCTCCGTGAGCGGCACCGTCAATCTAAGCGGCCTTCATGCCAATGACCTGCGCGTCACCACCACCAGCGGCACCATCGATGTGGAAGCATCCGAGATCGCGGACGGCATCAGCGTGTCCACCACCAGCGGCGATGTCAACTTAAACGGCGTAAGCGCCAACGGCGACGTCACCGTGGGCAGCACCAGCGCGCGCATCAGCTTTGATCTTACTGGCAACAGCGACAATTACAAATTTTCATCCGTGAGCGGGCGTGTGCAGGGCACCCTGGCCGGCAACCCCGACGACTTCACCATTGATGCCAATTCGGTCAGCGGCGACGAAAACGTCCCCAGATCAAAGGGCGGCCCCCGCATGCTGCGCGTATCGACGACCAGCGGCGGCATTGATGTGGATATAAAGTAAGTAGCTGTCCGTTTTATATAACAAAAGACCGATCGAGTGGGATCGGTCTTTTTTGTTCGTGAATACTGTAGCAATCGAAGTGAAGTTTGTGGCAAATACATTATTGCATTTGATAATGAATAGGCTGTATACTGTAATCGACAACAAGGATGAATTATATCTGAACAAAGGACTTTGAAATGCCGGTCGCTAAATGATTTGGGGGTGAAGAAAAAGATGATTGTAATCATAGATGATTTAAGATTTTTGATCGTTTTATGCATGATATTCATTTTTGGTTTTATCAATATGGGTAAAAACCGTAAATTTCAGCGCGATATTACTGAAAGCATAAAGGTTAAAGACTATAAAAGAGCAGTTCATCTGACGGATAAGTTTTTAAAAGAAGAATCAAAGAGCTGGGTAATCGTTTTATATAGGCTTAAGCTTGCCTATTTCTATCAAGATGAACAAACCTATGATACATTATTTAAAAAACATAAGTCTAAATTATTCAACAAATCAAACTCATCGGTATTATCTCAGTGATTTTAATGAAAGTGATCATGCTTTATGTAAACGGCAAACGGGAGGAAGCCGAACAAATATTTATACAAAACCGAGCTTTTATTGATCAATACCTAGATGTTAGGAATGATACGCTATTTAAAACTTATAAAGTAATCAAGTTATTTCATTCAGGCAATTATGAAGAAGCATTGGAAATCGAAAATACTGAAGAAGACATAAAAGCTGTTTATTTACATCTTTATCGGTGTCGGATACATAGCCTGTTAAACAATCACGATCTGTTAAAAAAAAAGCTTGAAGCGTTTGCTTCGGTGGCGGAAGAAATTCCTTATATGAATGAAATCAAAGAAATGAGGAATTGCTTATGAAACGAAAGATCCGGTCGATCATTCTTATCTTTTTATGCTTAGGTATCCTGTTATTCCCGATAGATAGTTTTACAATTTATGACAGCGTCGAAGATTATATACAAAAAAATCCGGGTGAATATGTTGTAACGCAAATCAATCAAAGTGCCGATACAGCTTTTTTATACCTTGCAGATGATTACAATGAGAAAACGCAGGGACAAAGTTATCGGGTCATTTTAACCAAAACCGATAAAGGATGGAAAGAGATCAAATGGCCGGATTACAAAATCAAAATAATTTCCGGTTCTGATTTGGAAAAAAGATTAATTTATGATATCGATTTTATTTATATTGAATCAACCAATGTATATTTTGTTTATTGTTTTGTTTTTTTTCCTAAAGGTCAATTTGAAGTTGCAGATAATTATAATAATGATTTTACTCGAGCTTATTTATATAATAAAGATGCAATAATTTATGTAACAGCTCTAAACGAATTACCGGATGATTATGCATTGATCATCAACGGAGAAAAAAAACATTTTGATATTTTTAAATGATATCATCCAATAATTTAAATGATTAAAAATACTGCTTTCATTTATAAATAACGAAAGGCCGATCAATTTAGTTCGGTCTTTTATGGAGGGCATATGAATCGCAACATGAAAAAGATTAGAAAAGAAATGTTTTGGGGAATCGGCCTGGGTGTTTCGGGCGCTGGTTTGATCGCATTTGGCATTTATTCATTGAGGATTCATTTCTTATATATCCTTTGCTGCGTGCCGGGCATTTTCTTTGTGCTCTATTCTTTGGGAACTTTTTTAACACTTCAAGAACGTTTTGTTTATAATTATACTACCGTATTTTACCTGTTATTGAAATGATTTGCCAATCTCTGAGATCATTTTTCGCCTAAAAAAGCATCCTCAACTCTTGAGCATGCTTCTGACGTCATTTTTCGTCGTATCTATTAATAACCTCAACCACTCACTCCGCGGCGTTTGCCTGCGGGCGGCGTTTATTTTTCTCCGCCCTTAAATAGGCGGCGTATTTTTTCGCGTCAAACCATTCGGAGCTCTGCATCACGATCGTTTCCCCCTCTTCGTCCACATAACCCCGAATATATTTGCGCGAAATGTAACAGCTCATTAATTTTTCGGCCTCCGGCTTCGTCAGACCCGCTTCCCACGCAAAGGCTTCCAAAGAAAGCTCGGTCCGCCGTTTAAGTATCCGCGACGTCCGCGCGATGCCGCCCATGTCCAGCAGCAATAGAAGCGCCCTCAGTAGGGCAAGGCACCCGGCCAAACCAAACAGCAGCGCCGTGAACCGGTTTGCATAAATGCCTAAATATCTGTGCAGCGCAAGCGCCGTCCCAAAAAGCGCAAGCAGCAGGGAAGCGGCGATATCCGCCAGGATGTTTTTGACGCCGATGTCGGTTTTTTTCATTGCGCAGCCTTCTTTTATAATATGTACGTTTCAACACGCCGCGCAGCTATAGTATGGGATTGTTTTTAAACCTTTATACCGAATAAACAGAGAATCATCATTTATAATTCATCCGCTTGTCATTTTTCCGCAAAAAAAAAGATCAAAATATTTCATACCTTTAAAATATAGTATTGACAACACCGCTCATCTCGAAAAAAAACTTGATAAATCAAGGTTGAATCTGAAATGTTCTGCTTAAAGCTTTAATAAAGGTTGAAGTCTTCTTCAACCCGGTGAAGCTTCACATTTTATTCTTCCCGATTATCCTTCCCGGTTATTCCACTTCGATTTCGTGTTCCTTAAGCAGTTCCTTCGCTTTTTCGAGGTGCTGCTTGTGAACATAGATGCAGTGCACGGTGCCGAAATCATCGTTTTTGATATCGGATTTTAAGATCGGCTTTTCTCTTTTGAGCTTCTTTTCGCTTAAAATGTTGTGCCTGCCCAGCAGCGCCACAATTTTGTTTCGCAGTTCGATGGTGGGGCATTTGCAAAGCTGGGTCTTGTCAAATAAAGTCATGGTCGTTTCCTTTCCGGCTTGGAGGATTTGATATCCGTACTATTTATATTATTCTTAAATATCCTATGAAGCGCGCGCCCGTCGGTGACGGACATAAAACTATATCGGCATAATAGCTTTTTTGTTAATGACGGGCAAACGCTGTTTCCGTAAGATTTAGGTAAAAATTTGGATTTTGGACGGCAAAAAACGCCCCGACGGCATGTCCGCATTGCGTCCATGCTCAAAAGGCGCCCTTGCCTCGGTCATTCGGTTTCGGTCATTGAGAATTTTAGTTATCGTTTTCGGCTTCGATCTGCAATTGCTTTAAAGCAAATTCAAGACACAGTAAAACGATTTCGTTGCGGGTGCGCCCGCTTTTGCTGGCTGCGTTGTCCAATTCCGCCACGATCTCATTTGGCAAACGCGCCGAGACCACGGAGCTGTCGCCATATTTTTTCTTCGATCTAATAACAAGTTTGTTATCCATCTTTTCTGCCCTTTCGAAGTAATCCCCAAAAACACATGATGCAATGAAAGTTCAAAACTTTTTTAAGCTACATGATCCTAATTCCCTGAAATGTATTTTCTATTATATCTTATTTTATTTGCCATAGCAAGTATACATATTGGATTACATTGAATTTTTTCTTACATTTTTTTTATTTGTGGTATACTTTACTTGAATAGATTCAGGGAGTTAAAAATGAAAATTCATAAGATCATCGCGGCGGACATCCTTGTGCCTTCAGCGCTCACAACCGTGCTTGTGCTGTTCCGCCATTCGCTCAGCGCAAAGGCTGCGCTCACGCTGGCAGCTCTGACCCTACCGTGGCTGATGTCGCTTGGCGCCGTTGTATCCGCCCGCCGCAAAAACAGGGAAGATATCGATTCCGTCGTCGCGGGCTCGGCATTCGGCATCGCTTATTTTATCACGGCGCTGCTTGTCAGCCTTGTATTCGGCCTACTTTTCCGCGTTTCGACTGCGGTTTATATCACGCTGCACAGCCTGCTGGCCGTTGCTGCAGCCCTTCTTTTGAGCGGACTCCTGCGGGGCAAAAATCCTGCGGCGCGCCGCACCGCCGGTGTGCCTGCGCGGGAGACTGTGCATCGTCTCGCCGCCGCAGTTGCAGAAAAGGCGGAAGCGCATCCCGGCATCCCGGCCGAGGTTTTGCGGAAGCTATCGCAGATCAGTCTTTTGTGCTCGCAGCTTACCGACGCGCAGAGCGGCTCCATGCAAGCCGCCGCACGGGATCTGCTGATCCGCTTTAACGATCTGCTCAACGAGGAGAGCCCCGATGCGGCCGAGCTTACAAGCACTGCCGAAAGGCTCATCGATTTACTCTCGCAGCCGGCTCAATGAAGGTTCCGCGTCTTTTTTTTGTGTATACAAAGCGGACAGTAGGACGGACGCGCTTTTTTTTGTCACATCGACACATTAAAAAATGTAAAAATTTGCAAAATATCCTTGTGCTAACTTTTGTATTATTATATAATTCCTACGATAATAAGTCGTAAAACATAATGTAATTGATTATTGACGGTACTTAAAAAAAGGACATCAGCTTCCGGGAACGTATATTAAGTTACCGCAAACTTTTGATATAGCGATTTCACTCCTGCGGGTGAAGAGGTCAGTCAGTTTGAAGGGATGGATGTTTAGCAGGATGTTATTTTTTATGTTTAACGGGTACAAAACGGATTTTCCGCTCCGGTTTCGGGACCCGTTCAAATCCTACACCGAATACCGCCTAACCCATGATAAAAAGGGAAACGGCGGCAGCGGCGGGCCGAATGGCGGCTGCGCGGCGGCAATTGTCGCGGTCATGGTTTTTTTTATCGCCGGGGCGGCGGCTCAAGCTGCAGACGGCGGGTCGCTCATGGTTTTTATCCTTGTTTTTTTCGGCCTTCTCTTTCTGATATCCCTGCTTTTGACAGGGATATTCGATCCGAAGGGCATTTCATCTTTATTCGGGAAACGACCCGAAGCATCCGTACGCGGCAAGCAAACGCCGGCGGAAGAACACGCAGGGGGGGCGGTCAACGTATTTTTCAAAAAACGAGAAAAAAAATCCGGCTGCAAAAGTGTCAGCGAGGCGGAGCCGAAAATCAAGCAGTATGAAAACAGCGGCGAATGGTTTGCCGAAGTCAAGGAGCGTTCGCGGATCGCTTCTTCCGCAAATCCGCATTGGGAGGAAGGACGATATTTTGATTTGATGCGCCTGGCGGGTTCCCGTTATCAGCTCACGGACGAAGAGCTCGACGGGCTTATTTCCGTCAATGACCGCATCGAGCTGATGCGAGAATCCGATAACCTCCACGATAAAAACGCCATCGCCGTCTATACGCGGGACGAAAGAAAGATCGGCTACCTTCCGCAAAAACGAAATCCGCTGGCTTCTGCGCTCATGGATTCGGGCACGCAGCTGTTCGGCAGGGTGCTTGCCAAGGCCTTCTGCGAGGAACGCCTGCATGTCGCCATTGAAATCTACATCAAAGAATGATCAGAGGTGCTTATGCGCTTGTTCATGGCCGTCGATTTTTCCGATGAAATGAAAAGCGGGCTGTCCGATATCGCACAGCGGCTTAGGTTCCATACACGCAAAGGCAGCTTTACACTGAGAGACAACTTTCACCTTACGCTTGCGTTTATCGGCGAAACCGAGGATGTTCCTTCTGTCAAAGCCGCTATGGACGGCCTTTCCTGCGCCCCGTTTGCGCTGGTTTTCAAAGGACTGGGAACCTTTGGGCGCGCGGATTCGTCTATAGTATGGATGGGCACAGAACCGAACCGCGAACTGTCGTCCGCCGTATCCTCGCTCGTCTCGGCGCTCAGAGCAAAGGGCTTTCGCATCGAGGAGCGGGATTTTCAACCGCATCTGACACTGGGCAGGGAAGTCGTTTTTGAAAAAGGCTTCGATCTGCGGTCGTTTGCGGCGGAGATTCAGCCGATCAAAATGAAGGTGAACAAAATCACGCTTTTCCGGTCGGATCGTATCAACGGCAGATTGACTTATACCGATATCTATGAGAAAATATTGTTCGAGCATCTCTAATATTCAAAATCAATCCGTTTGCGGCATAAAATTTACGGAGGTCATGCTTTGTCCAATAAGATTACTTTTATTTTATATTTTCTGGCGGGGTTGATCCATTTCATTACCGCGGGCATCTTTTTATTTTCTCATCGCATCGCTTTTGCAGTATTGTATATTTGTCTCGGCGTCACGTTTTGTTCTCTCGGCGTTTATTATATGAAGAAAAACAAAGCGAAGTAACCATGAACTGCGAAAAAACCGAGCAGATCAAAATACTGGAAGCGCTTTGCCAGGATGCCGAGCTGTTATACCGAGACTGCAATTTAAGCGATTATGAGAAACACTACATTCCCGGCATCGTTTTGCGGGAAAAAGCCTTTGTGGACGCCGTCCGCAGCGCGGGCGGTCCCGTCACCACGCACCGTGTGGTGATCCTCTCCAAAAAATTTGCGGATCTGTCCCTGCTCGAAGACTTCGGGATGGATTTCTGCGTCATTCCAAAGGATTCTTATTTTAAAGTGCTGGATGTCTATGAAGAAGATATCTGCAGGGTGATCGTTCTGGTTCATTTGCCCGATAATAACTGGAGCGGCTATTTTGCCGCGGATATCAACCGGGCGCTGCTGTTTCGGCTGCGGGAGCGGATCTGCCGCACCCTGTATATGCCGCCGCTGCCGGAGCTGATCGGACGCCGATGGCTGGACCGCTGCAGTTTTCCTTTGGGCCTTGACGATAACGGCAACTATTTCCCCTTGAGCGACCCTGTCGGATAATAACGGAGGAAATCCCATGAAAAAATTGATTCTGTTTCTCACTGCCGCGTTTTGCATTGCCGCCGCGGCGGCGGGATGCTCCAAAACAAACGGAAGCGATCCCAAGGACAATATCACATTTACGGCAGTCATCGACGAGGTGCACGAGAACAGCATCCTCGTGAGCGATGTTTCGGAAAGCACCGCCGGAGCGGCAAGCTTCGATAAAGCATCCGTACAATGGACAGATGCGACCGCGCCCGCTATCGAGCTGAGGGCCGGTCAGAAAGTAAAGATCACCATCCTGCCGCAGATACGCGAAAGCTATCCCGTGCAGGCCACGCTGGTTTCCATCGAGCTTGCGGAGTAGACTTGGTCGTAACGCAAATAAAAAATAACAGGCACGCGGCAGGGACTGTCCGCAAGCCTGTTTTTTTATTTCGTATTTTTAAGCGGCTTATTTCAACAGCTCGATGTCTTCCTGGTTTAAATAATAGCTGTAGCACATGTTTTCATTAAAGGTGATGCCGTCCAGCTTCGCTCCGCTGAGGTCAATGTTTTCGACACGGCAGTTTTCGATGACGGCTCCCGAAAGGTCGCATTGCGCAAACCTGCAGTCCTTGATGTCGCATTCGATGAATTTGGCGTTGTGCAGCGAGGATTTTGAAAAATCCACGGCCATATGGCAGTTTTTAAAGGTAACTTCGTCCAGATATTTGTCGGTGAGTTTTCCGGCGCCCAGATCGATGCCGCAAAACATCGTTTCTCCGTCACGCAGCCGCGCAAGCAGAGTCTGTAAGGTCATTTCAATCATAACAATCTCCGAAGGCTGTCAAATTTGATCTCCGTCATTTGACTTTGAATATTCTATTATCATACTCATTTTGTCGAAGATTGTAAAGGGAATTGCGGTAAAATTTCACAATCCCCAAAAATATTAAATCGCGTGTTTTTTGGGGCCGTTTGGTTTATACTTGTTTCAAAAGCGATTTTGATTTTCAGCAGTTGAAAGGAGATCAATATGGATGTGCGTTCTAAAAACCAAACGGTTTATCAAACGGGTTTTTCGCCTGTTTTCGGCGCGCTGGCGCTGCTGCTTTTATCGCTGGCGCTGTTGGGGCTTAATTTTGACGCGCGGCTGCGCGCGCATGTCCCGCAGTTTCTTTTTGTCAACGCAACGGCGCTCCTGAGTCTGGGCTTATCTCTGTTTTTGCTCAAAAGGCTGCTGCAGTACCGCATTTCGGCGGATGAAGAGGGCCTCACTCAAAGGCGCTTTCCCGGCCGCAGCGCGCGCATGCGCTGGGAGGATATCCGCGCGGTGAAATTTTCTTACGGCGACGGCTTTTTATACCTTTATTCGGGCAATAAGAAAATATGGATATCTCTCAAAACCAAGCATATCGAGAGTTTGCTGCATATTATCAAAACGCACGTGAGCGATTCCGTCACCAAGGACGCGTTTCACTTGATCAAGGGCATGACGTTTATTGATATCGATCATTAAGAAAAATACCGGCAGCATCAACCCGCAGCGCCGTTGATTTCTCGCCGTCCTACTGTGGTCTTGGCACCCTTAAATATTCTTTTACAAGCAAAAACCTGCAAAACCGCAGGTTTTTATGTTTCCGTCCGTTCTTTTTACTCCGTCAGCATGTCCAGCAGCTCATAACTCAGACAATCCGCTGAGCCCCGTGAGCAGCTCTGTAAGGTTATTTCAATAGTATCTTATCTCCGAAACGGCATTAATGTTTTTATATCATATGATCGTATGTTATATTTAAGAAAAGCAACGGAGAAAATCATGGACATAAAAGAATCAAAGTTCAAAACAACAAGTCGACCGATATTGGTTTTGTCGTTCGTATCGTTTTTGGTTGTGCTTATTTTGAGCTTGAATTTTCGTTTTGAAATGTGGCAGCATATCATTCAATTGGTCTTTGTGGATACTATCGCGATTCTCTTGTTCGTAATTACTGTTTTTTTACACGAAGACTAATTTTTTATGAAATAAGCATTGACGAAGAAGGGATTTGCCAAAAGCGCTCCCCACGTTAAAAAGTGCAACTTAAATGGACGCAGGTCGATAAGGTCGTGTTTGACGGGAGTTTTGTAAACCTCTGCTCAAAAAACGATAAGATACAGGTCTATTACCGCACGAAAAATGTGGAAGCTTTGCTGATTTATATCCAAAATCATCTGGACAAAGAGCTTACGAAAGACGCTTTTTATCGTTTGCAATGCAGGACTTTTATTGTTTTAGATGAATAAAATCCATCAAAAAACAGCTGATTTTTTCGATCGGCTGTTTTTTGTTGCTTACTCCGCCAGCATGTCCAGCAGCTCATAACTCGGACAATATCCGCTGAGCCCCGTGAGCAGAAACATCATGCCCACCGAGCACAGGCAGGTCTTGCTGCCGCCCTTTTTGATGCGCATCAGCGCAAAAACGTAAAACGCCAAAATCAGGCGGATATGCTGTTCGTATTTGTTCATGTTTGTTTTCATTCGGTACCTCCTATGGATCGAGATTAGTGTATGCGGTTTGGAGGATTCCATGCGAAAATCCGTCGGACGCGCATTTTGAAACAAACCCAATTCATACCAATAGTTCTTGCATATGCAAGTAATTTATGCTATGCTCTGTTTGGAGAATCTTATGAGCTATCAATTGGAAATGTCCCAGGTCATCGGCAATATGCTGATGCTCAGCTACCGAAAGCTGATGGACCGCATCGGCGCGGCCTTTGCCCAAAATCAGCTGCCCATCACGCCCGAACAGTACGGCGTGCTCATCTGCCTGTATCACACCGGTGTGGAGCGCCAAAACGACATCGCGAAGGCGCTTAAGCGGGATGAAGCCAGCGTTTCACGCATGATCGACACCATGGCGCGGGGCGGCCTTGTCACGCGCGAGCTGCATGAAACCGACCGCCGGGCAAAGATCATCAAGCCCACGCCCAAGGCCCTTGCCATGCGCCAGCAGCTTTTCGATTCGTCGAAAGCCGCGGTGGAAGAGGTGTTTGAATTCTTTACCGAGGACGAGATCAAAACCTTTATGGACATGCTGGAGCGCATCATGCTCTGGAAAGAGTGATTCAGGCTGTTGAAAAACTCCAACCGCAAATCCTTAAGATTATAAAAAATAGTTGTCGATTTGCTTGCTGTGCTGTCCTTAAATTAGCTTCCATACGCTCTGACGCTTCGCAGCACCACAGCATATTAACTGTTCGACATTCGCATCACCTGTGAAAAAGCCTTGTTTACGTTTCCTATGATTATTTAAATATACGGAGGTATTGAAGTTGACCTACAAGTATGAAAAACTATTCGACAAAGTCAAGATCGGCAGCATGGAGTTTAAGAACCGCTTTGTTCTGGCACCCATGGGCCCGATCGGCCTCGGCGACACCGACGGCGGCTACAATCAGCGCGGCATTGATTATTACGTGGAACGCGCCAAGGGAGGCACCGGCCTCATCATCACGGGCGTCAACCATGTGGAAGACGCGCTGGAAGCGCACGACAGCCCCAGCACGCCGTCCCCCACGCAGAATCCCAGACATTACATCCGTACGGCCAAGGAAATGACCGAACGCGTGCATGCCTATGATTCCAAAATCTTTGTTCAGCTGAGCATCGGCTTCGGCCGCGTCGCTCCTCCGCACGATTATGAACACGCGCCCATTTCGGCTTCGCCCATCATGAACCGCTGGGCGGACGTGCCGTGCAGAGCCCTGAGCGTGGAAGAAATCAAATTCATCGTGGAAAAGACCGGCGAATCTGCCAAAACGGCCAAGGACGGCGGCTTTGACGGCGTGGAGATCCATGCCGTGCACGAAGGCTACCTGCTGGATCAGTTTGCCATTTCTTTCTTTAACCTGCGCACCGACGAATACGGCGGCTCGCTCGAAAACCGCCTGCGCTTTGCACGCGAGGTGGTTGAAGAGATCAAAAAAACCTGCGGAGCCGATTTCCCCGTCATCCTGCGCTACAGCCCCAAATCTTTTATCAAGGACTGGAGACAAGGCGGCATGCCCGGCGAAGAATTTGAGGAAAAAGGACGCGATCTGGACGAAGGCGTGGAAGCGGCCAAGCTGCTGGCGGATTACGGCTATGACGCGCTCGATATCGACGTGGGCAGCTACGATGCCTGGTATTGGAGTCATCCGCCGATGTACCAGAAAAAGGGCCTGTACATGCCTTTTGCCAAGCTCATCAAAGATAATGTGAACGTGCCCGTCATCTGCGCGGGCCGCATGGACGATCCCGAGCTGGCGATGCAGGCGCTGGAAGAAGGCGTGTGCGATTTCATCGGGCTCGGCCGTCCGCTGCTTGCCGACGCTTATTACGTCGATAAGCTCCGCAAGGGCAGGCTCGACCTCGTGCGCCCATGCTTATCCTGCCACGAAGGCTGCCTGGGCCGCATGATCCATTTCGGCTGGCTCAACTGCGCAGTCAACCCGCAGGCTGCGCGCGAACGCTACACCGAGCTGCGTCCGGCCGCCAAAGCAAAAAAAGTCATGATCATCGGCGGCGGCGCCGCGGGCTGTGAAGCCGCGCGCGTGCTCAAACTCCGCGGACATGAACCGGCCGTGTATGAAAAGAACGCTTATCTGGGAGGAAACCTCATCCCGGGCGGCGCTCCCGACTTTAAGGAAGACGACATCGCGCTTGCGAAATTCTATGAAAACACTTTAAAAGAACTCAACATCCCCGTGTACCTCAATACCGAAGTGACGGCGGAAACCGTCAAGTCTTCTCACGCCGATACGGTGGTGGTAGCGACGGGCTCCGTGCCTAAGGTGTTCAGCCTCGGCGAAGACAGCAAGGTCTATACCGCGGCGCAGGTGCTGATGGGCGAAAAAGATCCGGGTGAAAAAGTCGTGATCATCGGCGGCGGCCTCGTCGGCTGCGAAACCGCTTTGTGGCTGCAGCAGGAAGGCAAGCAGGTAACGCTGGTGGAAGCGCTGGACGGACTGCTTCAGCTTAACGGCCCGCTTTGCCCTGCCAACATCGAAATGCTCATCGGCATGCTTAAATTCAAACAGGTCGATATCCGCACCGGCAGCAAAGCCGTCAAAACCACCGATAAGGGCGTGATCATCGAAACGAACGGCGCGCAAACGGAAGTGGAAGCGGACAGCGTGATCTTGGCCGTCGGCTACGCGCCGGAAAACAAGCTGTACGAAGCGCTTAAATTCGAATGCGACGAGCTCTATCTGCTGGGCGACGCCCGCAATGTCGCCAACATCATGTACGCGATCTGGGACGCTTTCGAAGTGGCTTCGAATATTTAACTCGCAGATTTTATTGAACGTATACTAATCAATCTCCCGTCCGTTATCGGATGGGAGATTTTATCTTGGCTGCCTCCATATTTCGCCGCGCGCATTCTTCAGCGTAAGTACAAATGAGGGTTCGTTTTAAGTCGTTAATAAACTATCTTTACGTATCATTCCATAAAAAAAACGCGTATAAGCGAAGTTCGCCTATGCGCGTTTTAATTTTAAAGCTTAAGGCTGACCGCAACCGCGGCCAAAGCCTTTGAAGTTAAGGGAATCCGTTTTTAAGCGTTGCTTAAACTTCAGCGCCCGATTTTTGAGCGGCAAGCTTTTCGGCATTTGCCTTTGCGTATTTTTCGGCGTCTTCGTCAGTGATTTTATAGAAGAGCAGCGCCAGAAGAGCCGCAACAACCGAAAAAGCGCCCGGAATAACGCCTGTCAAGGGCATAAATCCGCTTACGAAAGAAGCAAACTGAGCGGCGCTGGCGGTTTTCGCAACCACGGCATCCAACCCGATGATCGCAAGGCCGTAGGCGCCGATGACTCCGCCCAGCATCATACCGATCTTCATCGGCATATTGTAAATCGAAAGCGCCACGTTTCGGTTATCTTTGCCGGTTTTGTAAAAGCCGAATTCGCCCGCGTCAAGGAAGTAATTCATGCCGAAGGAGAAGTACATGTAAAAGACAAACTGGCTGAGACCGCCGAGAATAATGTAAACCCAAACGCTGTTTTTGGCAAGGAAGGTGATCAGCATACCGAAGATGCCGTATAGCAATACGCCGACCCACAGTGCCGCCTTTTTGCCGAATTTTTTGCCGAAGGACGGCCCGATCACGCTGCCTGCAAAAGCGAAAACCATGCTGATCGTAAGGGAAAGGGACATCATCAGCATATCTTTGATAATGATTGCGAAATAATACTGCATAACCGTCTGGATGGTGAACATCCCGATGTAGTTTAAGCAGAAGACCAAAAGCAGCAGCATCAGCTGTCCGTTGCCGGCCGCGCCTTTGACCATGTCGCCCAGCGTGATCTGCGGAATGTTTTTGGTTTCTTCCGCGGTTTTTACGAGGTCAAATTCTTTGGTCGTTTTCACGAGCGTTACGCTTCCGATAAAAATAAACATCGCAAAGAAAGCGGCCACTACCAGGTAACCGAGATTGGCATTGTTGAGAACGCCGCCGAAATAAACGATCAACGGAAGAGCGACGGCGGAAATGATGATGTTGGCCACTGTCATGCCGCGCGCGTAGGCGATGGAAAGCTGTGAACGGCCGCCCATATCGATACCCGCGCGTCTTTCGATGATCCCGTACTGTGAAACCGCCCAAAAGTCCATGGAACCGTGCATGAGTATGTAACCGATGATCGCGAAAGCGGCTTTTAATCCCATCGGCATAGACGAGGTATCCCAGAACATAAACACAACGCCCGCAAACACGGTGTATTTTAAGATGATGAGCCAGGAGCGGTAGGTGCCCCATTTCATTCTGGATTTTTCAATGATGCCGCCTGCGGCAAGGCCAAGGAAAAAGTCCACGATTCGGGCAACCAACAGCACGGTGCCCATGACAGCGGCGCTCATGCCCGCGTTGGCTGTCAAAAAGTAGGTGATGTACATCATTGGGATTGTGACTGCAAAAACCGTGCAGGCTTGAAAAAAGCCGAATTGCAGCTGCGTTTTTGCTGTGATTTTCTTTTCCATTTTTTCCTCCTATAGATAATTTCTAATAAATAAATTATATAAAACCCCCGTTACAAGGCTTTTATATCATTAATGAGAGTGATTTTTATATTGAATGAAAAGCTTGATTTATGTTTTTGAATTCAATATCAAGTCCAAAAAAATATTCGCTTCGGAAGTTCCTGTTGAAATTGCTTGCAACCAATTCAATTTGATTATAGCAGAAAAAATATTGCTTGCAAGCAGATTTTTGTAATTTATGTAATATTTAAAATGGCTCTTGTTAAAAAGATAAGCCTAAATCAAAAGCGTTTCGGGTCAGGCCGGCGGAAATATAATCATTCCACTTTGTTGGTGCCCGAACTTTGCTTTTTAATGAGCCCATCCAAAAAAAAGCGGTAAATAAACCATGGGATTTACTTACCGCTTTACCGAATCACTAATAGGATAAGCTGTTTTTGATGAAAGGATCGCCGCTTATTTTGCGGAAAATTTCCTCGTCAGCATAAAACAGGGTATCAAAAATACAAGGCTCATACCGCCGATCGCCGCGATATCCGCAGCGGCAAACTGCGTGCCTGCGATCAAGGGCTGCAGGAACAGAAATAAAATCAGCGCGATGAACAAAAGACTGCCGTGCATCAACGAAATCAGGCTATACGCGCTGTTGACTCCGTTCTTTTTAAGCATCGAAAAGCCGCTTGCGATCCATATCAAACAAAGCGCGATATCGGCGATATTGACGCCTGCTTCGGCAATGCTCAGCTCCGCGGTTCCCAAAAGATTGGCAGCGGCGCGGCCGACAAAGACAAGTCCCATAACGATGAGAATGACGGCATAGACCCCGGGCCTGCGTATGCCCGCGGACGGTTTCATCGCCGCTTTGTCGGCTGAAAGAAGCAGCACGATCAGCGCGGCGGCGCAAAATAACAAACCGGCGACTCCCAACGCCGTGCTTATCGGGCCGTGAACGGCATAAACATAGGCGATCTCATTGTAGAGCATAAACATCTGCGAGCCCGCAAATGCAGCCAATCCTTTTTTGCTGCCTTTGCGTGCCATGACCGCGGACAATACCAATACCGGTATGCCAAAAAACAGATTGATATAATCATTGGGCAAAAACGAGATCAGCAGTTCATCTGCGGGATATACCGTTTCCGTAATCAATAGGCCTGCGGCGGAAACGGCGGCAAACAGCAGCCCGGCAATGCCTACCAAAATCAAACAGAGGCTCTCATTTTTTATAAACAGGGATTTTTTTACACTGTTTTCACTCATGGATAAGCTCCTTTCGATTCATGATTGTTCCTTCTCTGCGCGCGGCGCATCAGCCCTTTCCGCTGAAAATGCTGTCGGTGAAAACCTCGCGCCAGTCGCCGGAATAAACGATATTGGGGTTAGTCATCAGAGAAACCACGCCGTGCGCCATCGACCACAGCGCAATCAGATTTTTAGTGTATTGATCCCTCGGCACGCCCAAATGGTCAAACATGCCGTACACGGTTTCCCTAAACAGCTTAAACGGCTGAAAATTGCGCTCGTTTTCGTTGTCGAGATCGATCATCACATTGGCGTAATAAAACAAAAACTGATAATAATGCGGGTTTTCCATAAAAAACGTGATGTAGGTATGTCCCAGCAGGGGGATCTTTACGCTGTCCTCGGTCTGCCCTGCGACCGCTGCATCCAAACGGCGCATAAATTCATCCGTCACATATTCGCCCATGGCGGTGATGAGCGCTTCCTTGTCTTTAAAATAACTGTACGGCGCGGTATGGCTTACGTCGCAGCGTGCAGCCGCTTTGCGCAGGGAAAATTCCTTCGGTCCGGCTTCCGCCAGCAGCCGGATGCCCTCCTCAATGAGCTGCTCCCGAAGATGTTCTTTATGATAGGGTTTGTTTTGCAAATCGAAGCCTTTCTTTACAAATCTTTACGATGTTAAGATATCATCTGATCTTACCGCTGTCAAGATTAGTATTGTAAAAATTTCTTTACATATAAAAAACGCCTTACCGGCGCTTTATTTGCAGTTATTGTTCCGTTTTATCCAGGAACACCTTCGCCGCTTCAACGATTTCGGTTGTGCGTGTTTGATAAAGAAAATGCGTGGCGTCCACCGTGACGGATGCGGCATTGGGGCCGAGCCGTTGTAAATGGTTTAGCTGATATTCCGTCCCCTGCGATTTTTGCGTCGCAGTGGAAACGATTTTAAGCACAGGAATATTTTGCGGGAACGGGATGGCATTCACTTCGGTGATGTTTGCGGTAAACAGGTAAGATTGATCGATAAAGGTGTCATTGACCGTATGCGCAAGAAAAAGTCTGTACTCCGCGATCTCTTTTTCGGTGTAGCCGTTTTCGGTCTTTTGGGCGGGCGGAGCAAGCGAAGCCGTCAGTTTGGTGACTCCGCAAGCCTGCTGAAGCTTTGCGATGCCGTAAACAAATTTGGGTACGTTCCCTTTGCCGATGAATGCCGTCGAGGTGGTGTCCAGCATAATGACCGCCGAAATTTCCTGCGGATATTTTGCCGCGTAATATTCGCAGTAAACCCCGGAGGCCGAGTGCGGCATCAGTATGTACGGCGCTTGATATCCGCATTGCGACAAGGCGGCGCGTATCTCCTCGGTATAATTTTCGTTGGTTCTCGGCGTCTGCGTCTGCTCCGAAAAACCGACCCCGAAGTATTCCACACACACCACGGTATATTCCTTCGATAAGGCTCTCATCAGCGGGCCGAAATCCGCGGAAGGCAGCGGAACGCCGAGGCCGGGCAGCAGCACGATCGTTTTTTCGGCGTTTCCCATCGAATAGACATGCATTTTATGGCCGTTCACTTCCGTCATCTGCCCGTACGGCGCAAGGCCTTCCAGTTCGTGTGAATAGAAAGCTTTATTGATCACAAAGCCTATCAAATTCAAACATGCAATGATCCCGATCATAATCAGGAGAAATTTCATGATCTTTTTTCCTCTTTTCTTTTTTGGTTTTGTTATTTTCATTATTTTACTCCTCCGCGGGCGATGAAATCAGCGTGATATCCCGTACCTTTCTTTCGTCTGCCGCTTCAAAATTATATCCGGCAAAAAGCTGCTGCAATTCCGATAAAAACATATCAAATTCTTCATCCGTCATCATCAGCACCGTATGGTTATAAAAAATTCTGTCCTTTCCGGTATCGGGCTTTTCTTTTGCAAAGTAGGTAGCGAACTTTGCGTAGCGGTCCATCAAAAATGTGAATATTTGATCGGAGGCGTTTTCTAGGGTATTATTTTTGACCAGTTCTTCCAAGTTCAGCTTTAATGTGCGTTCAAGGCTGCCTCGTATCTTTTTTTCGGATACCACGGCTACGATCATTGCGTCGATGAGGATATTGATGTGACGGTAGAGCGTTGTGCGCGGAATATCGCTGATCTTTTCGCCCAGCTCGGCTGCCGTCATACTTTCCGCAGACGCAAGCTGCTGAATGATCCTTAATCGTGTCGGATTCATTATCATTTTGATCCTGTCGCTCATAATGCACCTCTATTATTTCCATATATGATTATAATACCATAAATGGAAATAATCAAGCGCTTTTTTAGTTTTTTTAAAATTTACTAAAAGCCCGGCGTACGCACAAAATGCAAAGGACCCTTGTTATATGCGGTGCGAAAGGTTTATAATAGAACAAAAGAGGGAAATTGAGGAACTTTTAAAATGGACAAGATCCTATTCGACAATATTGAAATCATGATGGATGCGGATAAAGTGGCCGCTATGGCGCACATCCGCCCTTCTTCCGGTTTTTACGACGAGCTGGTGGACGCGGTGTCCATCGCGCAAAGGCTGGTAAAGCCCAAAGCCGTCCTCAAAAAATTTGCAGTGGAGCAGGCGGACGAACATTCGGCGCTCATCGGGGGCGTGCGTTTTGATGGAGTGAAGCTGCAGGGCAAAAACGAAGTTTACTTATATGTGATCACTGCGGGGGAAGCGCTCAGAGCCAGCGGGGAAGTGGAGGAGGATCTGATCATCTATTACCTCGAAAGCTCCGCGCTTGAGCAGGCCCACAATTACGTGAGCGCCTATCTGCGCGAAACGGCGGGCTGCAAAAACACGTCGTTTTTTGAACCGGGCACAACCGAGGGCTTTGCCATCACCTACAATAAGGAGATTTTTGAGCTGATCGGAGGCGTGGAGGATGCCATCGGCGTAACGCTGAAGGCATCGCACTTTATGAATCCCAACCACACGCTTTCGGGCATCATGTTTGAGGCGGAGTAAATCAAGAAAAAAAATCAGGCGGCGGCGCCTGATTATTTTATTTTTCATGAAAATAATTCGACCTCACCTAGAAATGCGTAATGCGGCAAGCGATTTCTCAAAGATAATCTATTGTTTGACTCTATATTTGCATTTTGATTTTCACTTCAGAACATGTCTTAACCGCAGATATGTCGTTGTCGACGGCAAGTGACTACTTGTTAATAAGGTGATTCACTCCGCTACGCTGCGTTCATGCAAGGCTTATAGGATTGCTACGTTTCATTGCGTCGAGTGCTTATGCCTTGCAAGCATAAGGAACCAAGCGCATAAGCACCTCTTGGAATTTAACCAAAAGATTTTGACAGCCAAATGTCGATTTTTAATGCATGTTTAAATCAATGTCCGTTCGTGATTTATTACTTAAATTCGACTAATGATTCAGTCAAGCCGCAATCGCGCGGCAAGCGACCAACTTTTCTCGAAAAGTTGGACAAAAGGTACTCGCTGATAAGGCCTGC
>DAITPG010000009.1:0-21618 GCA_036833715.1 Eubacteriaceae bacterium
AAGGCTTTCAAACCGCCCATGCCCCTCACTTTTTTAAATATCTGCTGTTTGGTATAGTTGCCGGAGTAGCACATATCAATGATACTTAATACCGGAAGGCTGCCCGCACGCTCTGGTGCGAAAGGACCGTTATCATCCGCAAGCGAATCTACGATGTGGCCTTTCTGGTGCGCGCTGACGGTTATACCGCCGCCGAGATGAGCAATCATCAGATTCATTTCATCGTAGGATTTTCCGATCGACTCGGCATATTTTCGGCCCACGGCTCGAGTATTGAGCACATGGCATAAGCTGTAGCGTAAAATTTCCGGCATGCCGGTAATGCGCGCTATATCGGGAAATTCATCCACGGTCGGTCCGTCGTAGATATAAGCGGGCAAACCGTACGGCTTGGCTATTTCCGCAGCCATCAACGCCGCCAAATTGGATGCATGCTGCTGTATTTGATCACCGAGGATCATATCAAGCATTTTTTTATTGACAACATAGCCGCCCGGTTTTATCGGCGGAAGAAGACCGCCTCTGGCGACGATGCATGATAAACCGGCTTCGTTAACGCCGATCTCCTTGAGCCACTCCCGCACAAGCTGTAAGCGCATGGGATATTGATCGTAAATGTAATCAAAACTTTGAAGAAGGGAAGTAGGGTGTTCAAAGTTTTTTGTATGAAGCATTACTTCGTTTTGATAAAGACCCACTTTAGTGGATGTGGAACCCGGGTTGATAACGAGTATCAGATGATTCATGTTTTTCCTCATAGCTGTTATTGAACGGCCGCCTGTGGCTTTTATCCTCAGTGATCGGTATGGCAAAAAAAAGAGCGGCAGCTCACAGATATTTTACCATAGGAAGCATCTGCAATCCTACATTTACAAAAATTTCAGAATAGTCCAAAATTTTTAAAGTTCTTCTGTACATAATAGAAATAAGATATAGTAGAAACAGATACTTAAGCCGATTGAAAGGATCACTATGGAGTACAGAAAATTTTCGGAAATTGTTGCAGAGGTAAAAAAATACCCAATCAAAAGACGAGCGGTTGTTGCCGGTGCCGAAGACGAACACGTATTGGAAGCGGTATTTCGAGCCGAAAAAGAAGGGTTTTTATTTCCTGTCCTTATCGGCAACAAAGATAAAACCGCAAGGATTTTAAGCGAGATGCAGATTGCGGAAAACGCCTATGAACTATGTGACGAAAGCGAGCCCGAAAAATACGGAGCAGTCGCCGTGGAATACATCAAAGCAGGCGCGGCGGACTTTATCATCAAAGGCAAATCCGAGACCAAAGATGTCCTTAAGCCGGTCGTAAAAAAAGAAAACGGCCTACATTCGGGACGGCTGATGTCTGTAGTCGCCATGATGCAGATACCCACCTACCACAAGCTTGTAATTATCAGCGACGGCGGCATGGTGATTTATCCCGACCTTGAAGCTAAAAAGCAGATCCTTTATAATTCGGTGGAAACGCTGCTGAAACTGGGTTATGAAAAACCCAAAGCCGCCGTGATATGCGCGGTTGAGACCTATAATCCCAATATGCGGGAAACCGTCGATGCAAAAGCGCTGACTGATTTGAACAAGTCCGGCGAAATTGTGGATTGCATCGTAGAAGGGCCCATCTCTTACGATCTTGCCATGTCAAAGGAAAGCGCACAAATCAAAGGGTACCCAAGCGAGCATTGCGGAAATTTTGATGTGCTTTTGATGCCAGACCTTGTCTGCGGAAATTCCGTCGTTAAGTCACTTACCGTCAACGCCGGTGCGATGATGGGCGGCATCGTAATCGGAGCGAAGATACCCATTGTCATTAATTCACGAGGCGCCAGCGCCGAAGAAAAGTTTCATTCCATTGCCTTATGCTCCTTGGTTGCCGCTAAAAACTGATCTTATAGGATCGGGATCTTTGAAAGTAACTTCATGCAATCCTTGTGATTGTTTGGGCATTTGCAATGCCCTTTTTTTATCTTCGAAAACCGCTGCTTAGATATTCATTAGATTTTACTCATTTATTTCGATATATGCTATAATTTATAAAAAAAACAGGAGAAGATGATGATACTCACAGCAGATCGCATCACGAAAAATTTCGGCGAGAAACAAGTGCTTAAGGAAATATCTTTGTCCGCAGGAAGCGGCAAAGCGATAGGCATTTTAGGCCGGAACGGGGCGGGAAAGACCACAACCATCCGCATATTAATGAACGTATTTCCTTCCGATTCGGGGAGCGTCCTTTTGGACGGAAAACCAATTGACCGTAAGCAAATCAAATTCGGATATCTTCCCGAGGAACGCGGGCTATATCCAAAAAAGAAAATTATCGATCAGCTATTATATCTCGCCGCGCTGGGCGGAATGAAGAAAAAAGAAGCGATCAAATCCATCGACACGCTTTTAGACCGTCTTGAAATGACAGAATACAGAGACAAAAAGCTAGAGGTTTTATCCAAAGGCAATCAGCAAAAAATCCAATTGGTAGCTGCTTTGCTCTGCGATCCGG
The DNA here is from genome assembly GCA_036833715.1 of Eubacteriaceae bacterium. Taxonomy (GTDB): domain Bacteria; phylum Bacillota; class Clostridia; order Eubacteriales; family Anaerofustaceae; genus JBGMEA01. Next base: position 2,498 of record DAITPG010000009.1, read on the forward strand.
ATATCGTCATTCTTGACGAGCCTTTTTCCGGACTCGATCCGGTCAACGCCGTGCTTTTAAAAGACCTGGTCAAAGAGCTGATCGAAAAAAATAAATTAGTTCTATTCTCCAGCCATCAAATGAATTATGTTGAAGAATTTTGCGACGAAATCCTTATCCTAAACGACGGAAAAGTTGTTTTGTCCGGTAATATCAAGGAGATCAAGCGCAGCTACGATCGTCGAAAAATCGTGGTAAGCGGAACCGATAATCATCGCATTGCCGAATACGCCAAAGCCGGCATGGCGGATATTTTAAGCGATGTTAAAATAGAGGATGATCATGTGCTGCTAACCTTAAAAGAAATTTCCATGAAAAATGATTTGATTGCAAAACTATCGCAAGCGGGCCACGACGTAGAAAATTTTCATGTATATGAGCCTTCCCTCAATGATATTTTTGTGGAATATACGGAGCGTGCGATATGAAACAGTTTTTCAGTGTTTTAAAATTCGAATACTTTAACTATACAAAAACAAAACCCTTTATAATCTTAACTACTGCCATGATTCTGCTCATCGGCGCTGTACTTTTTTACCCGAGAGTCTTTAAGCAGTCGGATGATGGAAATCCTGTTGGCGAAGGCGAAAAATCGGTGATCGCATTAATGGATCTTTCGGCGAAGGACCCCACAAAGACAGCGGCTTATTTTAACGCTGCAGGGACTTCGTTTGAATTTTCCTCGGTTGAAAAAAGCATCGACGAATTGAAAGAAGATATCAAAAACGGCGTTTATCTGAGCGGCGTTGTGATCGATTCGGATCTGAAATATCGATATTTCGTTAACGATGTCGCAATGAATGATCAGGCTTCTTATGTGATCGATCAGCTTATGATCAATAAATACAGACAGCAAAAGCTGGAAGAGATAGGTGCATCTTCCTCAGATATTCAGCAGATTCTGTATGATATGCCGCAAAAAGAAGTGATTCAAACGGGCAAAAATCAAATGGTCAGCTTCCTTTATACGTATGTGCTCATATTTGCATTATATATGGCCATTCTGTTGTATGGACAGTTTGTGGCTACGGGCGTGGCTGCCGAAAAAAGCTCACGCGCGATGGAGCTTTTGATCACCTCGGCAAAACCGACCAATCTGATGTTCGGCAAGGTGATCGGCTCGGGTTTGGCAGGCTTAACACAGATGGGTCTTATACTCGGTTCCGGCTTCGTGTTTTATTCGCTTAATAAGCCGTTGTGGGGCGGAAACATGTTCATCGAGTCGATTTTCGGGATGCCCTTCGAAATACTGCTTTACGCGCTTTTGTTTTTTATCCTTGGTTTCTTTGTGTATGCTTTCATGTACGGAGCGCTGGGATCCCTTGCCAACCGGACAGAGGACGTCAACGGCTTGGTGATGCCTGTTACCTTCCTGTTTATTATCGCCTTCATGTTTACGATGTTTTCCATGGGATCAGGCGATGTGGACAGCATCGGTATGAAGATTTTGTCTTATGTGCCGTTTACTTCACCCATGGCGATGTTTGCCCGCATATCGATGAGCCATGTTTCGCCTTTTGAAATCATGCTTTCCGTAGGAATATTGCTTGCATCCACCATAGGCATCGGCTATATCGCTGCGGGCATTTATAAGGTCGGCGTGCTTATTTACGGAAAAGCGCCCAAACTCAAAGAAATTATCAAAGTAATCAAAACCGCCAATAAATAGTCGTCCAAAAACTCCGCGCAAGGTAAGGCGCGGAGTTTTTTTTATGCAATTATTGAATTTTGCGCAAATTTTCCGATTAAACAGGCATATTCAAGGTGCGTTAAAAATAAAATTACATAGAAGTAAAAACAGTGATCGGTTTAAAAGCTTCAATCAAACTTGTACGAAAAAAAGAAGGAGGGTATTTATGACTACACAGGATGCACCGCTTGAATTGACGGAACAGCAGATCGCGGACAAAAAAAGACTCAATCTGCTCAAGATCCTTTGGCCGGCTTCCGAATTGGGCGGAGGTTTCAATAAGGCTTATTTTTCGGTTTATGTCGCCTATCTTTACACCAATGTCTATGGGCTTTCGGTTATGCTTTCCGGTACGTTATCCTTGGTTCAGACGATCATCGGTTGGGTAGGCGGACCGATTTTCGGTACATTTTTGGACAGATTTTCATTTAAGAAAGCGAAATTCTGGCCTTGGCTGCTGGTAGGGACGATCATCATCTATGTCAGCTGGATGCTGATGTTCTCGATTCCGGCTCTCGGTGTCAGCGCAAAAAATCTTGCGCCCGTGGCATTTGCGCTTGCTATTATTATTGCCGTATCGGGCCCAATCGCGATGATGCCTGTCTCGGCAGTCTATCCGCGTTTATCCAAGGATCCCAATGACCGAGCGTTTTTTGCCATGTGGCAGAAGGTCGGCAGAGACGGCGGAAAAACGGTGTTTGGTTATGTGGCGCCGGCCATGCTGGTTTATTTCACCGCCAAAGCGGGCGGAGTGGAAAGCACCGGTTATGCGATTACGGGTGTGATCATCGGTGTTATCACCATCGCTTTTTACGCGGCGTTAGCATTCGGTCTCAAAGGATCGTATGTGGAACGCGAAGCCGTTGCCATGAGCCGCGCGGCGGATGGCACCAAGAAAAAAAATATCCCGCTGTCGCAGGTTATTAAAACAATCTTCACCAACAAAGCCCTTTTATCGATGTATACTTTTATGTCGATTCACAAGACGTATTATTTTCTTTATGTAACCACAGCCGCCTATGTTTTTAAATATGTATTTGGTGATTTCAGCAAAATGGCTACGTATATGCTGGTTTTCAACCTCTCCGCTGTACTGGGCGTTTTGTTTGGGCCATTATGGAAAAAGATATTTAAGGAAACAAAACGATCATTCGTCGCCTGCGGCGTTGCGCATATCGCATTTTTGATCATCATAGCGCTTACATTCAAAAGCCTTTCTGCCAACGGTTATACGATGCTGATTTTTGGATCGAGCTTTTTTGCCGGTCTTCTCGAAACCTTTATCCTTCCATTATTTGCGGCTTCAGCCGATTACGGCGCATGGAAAACGGGTTCGCGCATGGACGGCTTGACCATGTCGATCTATTCCTTAACGATCACCACCGGCGTTTTACTTGCGACGATTGTAAGAACGGCTATCCTTCAGTCCATCAATTATGATGCCGTCGTCAAGGGCGCGGCGCTTACTCAGAAGGTAGTTTCCGGACTTTCGAGCATGCACTCGTGGCTGCCGTTGCTGGGAGGGATCGTCTGCATCGCGATCATCTTTATCTTCTTCCCGTTGACGGATAAAAAGCTTGCGATCATCAATCAAGATCTCAAGGACGGTAAAACAGCGGCAACATCCGAACATAAAATTTAAGGACTTCTGACATAAAGTCAAATGCATCATAAAGAGCTTATCCAAGAAAAATATCTTGAATAAGCTCTTTATAAATCGATTGTATAATGAACGGGATCATATGCTCAAGCCCGTGTAAATCCTTTTACAAAACAGAAATGTTTATTACTTTTTAAAAGGAGGTATCCATGAAAACTTCAGCCATATCGAATGTCATTGTATTGTTGATAGCGGCAGCTTTGCTGTTATTTGCCATCTTTGTGCAGGGATACGGGATTTTGACAAAACCGATGATCGGCACCCTCTGCCTGATCGCCATGGCGATCCTTTTATGGGTGTTTCATCCAATTCCCATCGGCGCTACCAGCTTGCTTGTCGTATGCCTGATGCCACTGCTGGGATTAACCAAAACTCTCAACGAAGCCTTTGCCGGATTTTCAAACCCAGCCAATTATTTTGTCATCGCCTCTTTCGGGTTTGGACTGGCGCTTACCAAAACCAGCTTCGCTCAAAAATTGCTTAACCGGCTTCTCAAAAACTCCAAAGAAAGCGCATCCAAAATCACACTGGCGTTTATGGTCGTGATCTATCTGCTTTCGACTGTGATGAGCGACATCACAGCCGTTGTGATCGGTGTGGGCTTTGCGATGGAGCTGATCAACCTTATACAAAACGAAGCCGAAAAAAGCAAATTCGGCAGAATGGTTTTGTTGGGCATCCCCATCGCTTCCTTGTTGGGAGGCACGGCGACCCCGGTCGGTTCTACCATCAATGTGATGGCTTTGAATATCTTAAAAAATTATAACGGAGCGGATGTCTCCTTCTTGCAATGGATGGTATTGGGCGTGCCTGTATCCGCCGTTATGCTGTTTATATCGTGGTTTTTACTTTCCAGATTTTATCCTGCAAAAAAATTGGATCATAGTTTGTTGGTTGACTTTGCGAACAAAACAAAAAACATCGCCGCAAATATCAAAAAAGAAAAAATCATTCTAGCCGTATTGGCGATCATTATTGTCGCGTGGGTCGCAAGCTCGTGGGTGCCCGCACTCAATACCACCATCGTAGCCGTCATCGGCCTCGCGGTGCTGATGATGCCCGGCATCGAAGCTTTCGGCTGGAAGGAATTCAAGGATGCCGTGCCATGGGAGCTGCCTTTGATGGGCGGCGCGACCATCGGCCTCGGCACCATCGCAGTCAATACAAAGCTTGTCGCGCTGGTGATCGATTCGGTAACCGGAGGCTTTTCCAGTATCAGCGCGTTTATGCTGATTCTGGTCGTCGGCTTGCTTGTTACGCTGCTGCTGACCGCAATCCCCGTGGGGCCCGCCATGGTATCGATGCTGACGATACCCGCTTATCTGATGGCGGAAAAATTCGGCGTCAATCCCTTGATGATCGTGGTACTCGTAGGGATGTTCGCGTCGAATTCATCCCTGCTGCCGCTTAACGCCGTATTGCTTATTCCATATACCAAGGGATATTTTAAGATCGGCGAGCTTGCCAAAGTCGGTGTGTGCATTTCCGCCTTTTGGATTTTGATTGCCGCGTTTTGGTTTTCGCTGTCTGCACCATGGGTTTTCTGACAACAAAAAAACTTAAGGCAAGGGCTGCTTCTTACCGGAGCAGCCCGTTTTAATGCTCGTTTTTATGATAATCAAAGTGTTTCAGTGCCATCGGCAGATGGGCAATGATGTCGGATGCGACCATGCCGTAATGAGACAGCTTTTGCGCCGCCAGATCGCCCGCGTAACCGTGAATATAAACGCCTGCCGCGGCGGCTTCAAAGGGATGAATTCCCCTGGCCGCAAAGGCGCCGATGACTCCGGCAAGTGCGTCTCCGCTGCCTGCGGTCGCCATGCCGGGATTGCCGGTTGAGTTGATAAAAATCATTCCATCCGTCGATGCGGTCAGCGTGTTGGGGCCTTTTAAAACAGCCGTAAGATCATATTCCTTCGCGATTTTTTTGACCGCACCGATGCGGTCAGCCTCGATTTGCGCTTTAGTCAGATTCATCAGCCTCGCCATCTCAACAACATGAGGCGTTAAAATGACGGGGCAGCATTTATTCTTTAGTCTTTGCATATGCTTGGATAGGATATTCAGTCCGTCGGCATCGACGACCATCGGGATTTTACAGACATCAAGCAGCTTTAATACGATTTCCTCGGTATCTTCGCTCACGCCCATGCCGCAGCCGATCAATACGGCATCAAAATCATCCAGGCTGCCGATGACCGCATCCGCCGTGTCCTTAGAGAAGGTTCCGTCAATGGTATCCCGCATCGGTAGCGTCATGATCTCTAGGCACTTCGCGCTCACGGACGGCCAGATGCATTGCGGTACCATCAGCTTACCGATTCCGCAACCGCTGCGCATGGCAGCCATGGCTGCCAGCGCCGGAGCGCCGCCCATGGAAAGGCTGCCGCCGAGGATAAGCAGCTTGCCACAGCTGCCCTTGTGCTCGTCTTTTTTATATTTAGGGATGATTTGATCCACATTCGCTTTGTCGAACAAATGGATAGTTGCCCGTTCTTTCTGTGCCGCGCCTGCGGGGATTCCGATATCCTTTAACAACAATTCACCGCATTGTTCGCTTGACGGCATAAGAAAATGCGCAGGCTTATAAAAGGCAAAAGTAACGGTGATGCTGCTTTGCACGGCCGTTCCGAGTATTTGTCCCGTATCGGCATGGATGCCGCTGGGCAGATCCACCGAAATCACAGGAGCGCCGGTTGAATTGATCTGTTCTATCAATGTCACTGCTATGCTTGTAAGCTCTCCGCTCAGTCCCGTGCCGAACAATGCGTCGACGATGATCGTTTCTTCCGATGCAAAAGGTGCGGCCAAAAATTCCTCCGCACTGATAATGACTCCTCCCGCTTTCAAATAACGCTGACGCATCTCAAACGCATCCGATTGCGGCGCTGTCTTCTCGCCCAAAGCGACTGCCGTAACATTCGCTCCCGCTTCAAGCAGCAGCTCAGCAATCCGGTATCCATCGCCGCCGTTGTTTCCCTTTCCGCAAAAAATCATACATATTTTTTCGGCCAACGGAGCGAATCGTTCTTCGATCACTTCAAAAACACATTTGCCCGCATTTTCCATCAGCACCAACCCCGATACGCCGAATTGGGGTGCGGAAGCATCCATGCGTCTCATTTGTTCCGCGTTTACAACCCTCATGGCAAAACCTCAAATCGTTTTTGATTATTATACCACCGATTTTGATAAGCTCTTTTATTTTTTATTGTTTTAAATGCACGGATTGATATACAATAAACACCGGAGGATAGTATGAGTGCGGAAAATTGGCAGAATTTTGCGCGGCAGACAGCCGGAAAAATTATCACAAAAATATGCGGAGCACGGTATCATGGAGTTGATGCCGTTAAGGAACTGGAACCGCCTTATTTGATTGTGGGCAATCATACAACGGTTGCGGATCCTTTTTTATTGAGCATCGGCCTTAATCAAACGGTCTATTTTGTGACCAGCGATCTGTATTTCAGGACCCCTTTGCTTCGGTTTCTTGCCAAAAAAGCGGGCTGCATACCCAAAGCAAAATCAGTCTCGGAATTTCGGCTGATAAAAACTTTAACGGAGCACGTCAGCCAAAATCACTGCATCGGCTTATACCCCGAGGGATACCGCATATGGGACGGAGAAACGGACCGAATCCCCCGATCAACCGCAAAGCTGATCAAGCTTTTGAAAATACCCGTGGTGGCGGTTACCACAAAAGGCGGATATATGGCCATGCCGCGGTGGGGCAGACATAACCGCAGGGGGCAGATCGACTTGTATTATAACATGATCCTTTCACAAGCAGATACGGCAGAAAAAACTGCAAACGAAATTTTTGACATCGTTTTCGCTGCGCTCATCCACAATGAATATATCAATCAAAGAAGCCACATGGCGGAGTATAAAGGCAGAAAGCTTGCGGAAACGCTCGAATTGCTGCTGTATTGCTGCCCTTGCTGCCATCGGTTTGAAACCATGGTATCGGCCGGCAAGCGTTTTTACTGTGAGGCCTGCGGGTACGGCGTTAAATTGAATAAGTATGGTTTTTTTGATGGCGAATCTGTACTTTTTGACAACGTAAGGGACTGGCGCGAATTTTGCGACAATCAGTTGGCGTTTCAACTGACCTTCAACCCTCTCGCCGACATTTATAAACAGCGCAAAGTAACGCTGCTATGCGAAAAAAAACGGTATGGGGCGTTTTCATTTTTTATGAAAGGCATTGCCGAAATGCGCGCGGACGCTTTTGTTTTACGTTCGTCAAAACAATTTTTTGCCTTCACGTTTGCGAATATCAGCGGTCTTACGGTTTCAAAAAAAAATGCGATCGATTTTTATTTTGGCGAAAAAAAGTACCGCATCAAGCCTGTAAGTTCAAAACAATCGGCCGTCTTTTGGGAACAAGGATACCAGCTTCTTTCGAAAAAAGATGAACCGATGAATGAATAAATGATCGTGCCTATGTAAAATTTATGCATTTTTTAAAAATAGGCTTGACATTTCTGCGAGCCTGGTCTATTATATTGAAAAAGATAAACCAGCGATTGAGAGAAGTAACCGAAATTCGATGTGACAGAGATTTGCCGGAGGTGCAAGGCAAAATGCGGAGAATTCGGCGAATGGACTCAAGAGGGCAGCCCGAAACTTTTGGAGTAGGCGCTGACGGGAGCTCGACCCGTTATCAACAGAGCGCATATGATGGTATGCGAAAAGAGTGGATATTTATAATATCAAATTGGGTGGTACCGCAGGAGTTTCTCTTGTCCCTTTGGAGGGATAAGAGTTTTTTTATTGTTATCACGATCTTAACAGCGGTTATCCGGAAGCCGCAAGAACGGATCGCGCGAATTTGAAAGGAGAAAAATAATGAGCAAAATACCTTATAAAATTTACTTGAATGAAGATGAGATGCCTAAACAATGGTACAACATCAAAGCCGATATGAAGCAGCAGCATGACCCTTTTTTAAACCCGGGTACCTTGCAGCCGATCACCAAAGCGGATCTTCTGCCCGTATTCTGCGAAGAACTGGTCGATCAGGAACTGGACGAAACCAACCGTTTTATCGACATACCCGAAGAACTCATCGATTATTACAAGACCTACCGCCCTTCCCCCGTGGTGCGCGCGTATAATCTGGAAAAAATGCTGGATACACCGGCGCATATCTATTTTAAGTTTGAAGGTTCCAACACCTCAGGCTCGCACAAGTTAAATTCCGCTTCTGCTCAGGTCTATTACGCAAAAAAACAGGGCCTTAAGGCCTTAACGACCGAAACCGGAGCGGGACAATGGGGAACGGCGCTTTCGATGGCCTGCGCGTATTTCGGAATTCCGCTGACTGTGTTTATGGTGAAGATATCCTCCGAACAAAAACCGTACCGCAAGGCAGTAATGGAAACCTACGGCGCTAAGGTTATCGCTTCCCCGTCAAACACAACCATGATCGGCAAAAAAATTCTTGAACAAAATCCGGGCACGGGCGGAAGCCTGGGCTGCGCTATCAGCGAAGCCATTGAAATGGCAGTGACGGGAGAAAATACGCGGTATGTACTGGGATCGGTGCTTGATCATGTGCTTCTGCATCAAAGCATTATCGGTCTTGAAGCGAAAGCGGCTCTGGAAAAATACGGCGTTACGCCCGATATAATCATCGGCTGCGCGGGCGGAGGTTCCAATCTGGGCGGTCTGGCCGGCATCTACCTTGGCGAAAAAATAGCAGGAAAAAACAAAGCGCATTTCATTGCCGTGGAACCTTCCTCCTGCCCCTCCATGACCCGCGGCCGATTTGCCTATGATTTCGGCGATACCGGAAAAATGACCTCTCTCGCCAAGATGTATACTTTAGGCTCAGGCTTTATGCCTTCTCCCAATCATGCGGGCGGACTTCGCTATCACGGTATGAGCCCCATTATATCCAAGCTTTATCATGACGGCATTCTTGACGAGGCGCGCAGCGTAACGCAGCCCGATGTGTTTAAAGCGGCTACGATGTTTGCGAAATGCGAAGGCATTCTGCCCGCACCCGAATCGTCCCATGCAATTAAGGTTGCCATCGACGAAGCGCTTAAATGCAAGGAAAGCGGCGAAGCTAAGACGATTTTATTCGGGCTCTCCGGCACCGGATACTTCGATATGCAGGCGTATATCCAATATAACGCAGGACAGATCGATGATGTTGTGATCACCGACGAGATGCTTGAAAAGGGTTTTGCAAGCCTGCCGGTAATAGAATAAACTGCCTCTTCTTAAATTTTAAATAAATGCCGTTAAGGCAGCTTCGTAAAATTATGGATAAAGCTCATCGTCTTTATCTGTATGCCAAGCAGAAATTACTGCATGTCGCGAGGCTGTCTTTTCGATTTTATGAAACTCAATATGTGGCTGGTTATTCAGAATTTAACCTTGATTAAACTGTTTATGAAATCAATGGGATAATTTTACTATCTCTGCTTTCTTATGGATACATATTTGAACATTTTGATTCATATATATCATATAAGAACAAAATGCGAGCCGATGAATCGATTACAATCGGTTATCGAAATTGACTTTTTTCAGAGGTGATAAAGTGACAGAACGAAACCTGCAGGATTACATAAGCAAAATTGACGGGCTCAGTGAAGTTGAAGTAGGGCATTTACGAGAAAAATACGGAAGCAATGATCTTGCGCGAACGGAACGGCGCAGTTTTTTTAAGGAGTTTATCGCAAACTTCGGGGATCCGATCATTAAGATTCTAATGATCGCATTAATCGTCAATGTTGTCCTTATGGTCAGGGATTTCAACTGGTATGAATCCGCCGGCATTGCCGTCGCCATTTTGCTTTCAACCTTTGTATCGACGCTTTCCGAATACGGAAGCGAATCCGCTTTCGAAAAGCTGCAAGAGGATGCCTTAAAATCAAAGTGCAGGGTCATCCGTCAAGGCGGTTTGAAAGAGATAGCCGTCAACGAAACGGTTGTCGGCGATTTAATCCTGCTGCAGGCCGGCGATCGAATTCCTGCCGACGGAGTAATTCTCGCAGGCAGCGTACGGGTCGACCAATCCCCCTTAAACGGAGAAAGCAAGGAAATCGAAAAGCGCGCGGCGGACAATGAAGATATCGGATTTGAAAGCCCGAACGCAGTCTTTCGCGGCTGCATTGTTTGTTCGGGCGAAGCGGTCATGCTGGTGAAAAAAGTGGGAGCCGAAACCTATTACGGTAAAATCGCCTTTGAAGTACAGCAGGATGCAAGAGAAAGTCCTCTTAAGATGCGGTTGGGCGCGCTTGCCAAAACCATCAGCCGTTTCGGCTACATCGGCGCGGCTTTGGTTGCGATGGCCGATTTATTTAATTCAATCGTTATTGTCAACGGCTTCAATGTTGCCAAGATCGCCCAGAGCATCGGCACGTTTAAGGATATTGCGGAGTACGGCATCCATGCTGCGACTTTGGCCATTTCGGTGATCGTTGTCGCTATCCCCGAGGGACTGCCTTTGATGATCACCGTTGTTCTCTCATCTAATATGAAACGGATGCTCAAGGACAAGGTGTTGGTGCGCAGGCTGGTTGGCATCGAAACCTCGGGCAATCTCAATATACTTTTTACGGACAAGACCGGGACGCTCACCAAAGGCAAGCCGGAAGTCGTGTCCTTTATCGCCGGCAATACGCAGCTGTATGAAAACCGATATGCTTTGGCAAAGTCCAAACTCGGGGAGCTGTTGAAGCTTTCGATCTTATGCAATACCGGCGCTTCCATGATATACGAAGACGGAAAAGCATATGCCGTAGGCGGAAACGCCACAGAGCGCGCCCTATCGGAATTTATCGACGACCGGCAGCCGATTCACAACATACATATCATCGACTATCTGCCTTTTGACAGCGCCAACAAATTTTCCTGCGCGCAAGTCAACGGAGCGATGGTATGTACGCTTATTAAAGGCGCTCCCGAAAAAATCCTCCCGCATTGTTTGTATTATTATGACGAAAAGGGCGAAAAGAAGATACTGGGCGAATTAAGAAAGCTCAAGCTCAAGATGAATCAAATGACTTCGCGCGCGGTGCGCTTATTGGCCATTGCCATCAGCGAAGCACCCATAAATAGGGATGGAAATTTTCAAGATCTTACTTTGGTGGGCATTATCGGCATCCGTGATGATGTGCGCCGCGAAGCGGTGCAGGCGGTGCGCGGAGTCATGGACGCCGGGGTCCAAGTCGTAATGATCACCGGCGACAATAAAGACACTGCATTGGCTATCGCGCGCGAAGTCGGGCTTGTCAAAGAGCATCAGGAGGATGTTGTATTCAGCAGCGAAGAAATCAACGCGTTGTCCGATGCCGAGCTGAAGGAAATATTGCCGCATCTGCGGGTGGTGGCTAGGGCGCTTCCGACGGACAAGAGCAGACTGATCGGCATCGCGCAGGATTTGTCCATGGTGGCCGGAATGACGGGTGACGGAATCAATGACGCGCCGGCGCTAAAAAAGGCCGATGTTGGCTTTGCGATGGGCAGCGGCACCGAAATAGCAAAGGAAGCAAGCGATATCATTATTTTGGACGACAATTTTCTTTCAATATCCAAAGCGATCTTATACGGCCGCACGATTTTTAAAAGCATCCGCAAATTTATCGTGTTTCAACTTACGATCAATTTGTGCGCGGTGGGCATTTCGATCATCGGCCCGTTCATCGGCATCCGTTCGCCCATTACGGTCTTGCAGATGCTGTGGGTCAATATGGTGATGGATACCTTGGCCGGGCTTGCCTTTGCGGGAGAAGCGCCGCTGAAGGAATATATGGAGGAAAATCCCAAGCGCCGAGACGAACCGATCATCAACCGCTACATGTTTAATCAGATCCTTGTTGCCGGCATTTATGTGACCATTTTGTGCGTTTTGTTCTTGAAGCTTCCCGTTATCCGGCATATGTATGATGTCGGCGACGGTAACGAATATTTTATGACCGCTTTTTTTGCGATGTTTATTTTTGCGGGCATATTCAACAGTTTTAATGCGCGCACGGGAAGGCTGATCCTTCTCGCCAATATTTTAAAAAACAAGGCGTTTATGATCGTGATGGGATTTGTTGCGGTCGTGCAGCTTATGATCATTTATTTTGGGGGAGCCATTTTTCGCACCATCGGGTTAACGTTTGCGCAGCTGCAATTTGTGATCGTTCTGGCGTTTACGGTGATCCCCATTGATATGATCCGCAAGGTGCTTATCAGCGGAAGCCGGCGCGGCAGCGCATTCTGATTGATCCATTCTCAGTATAAACTATGAATTTGTCAACAATTGGATATCATTCGCATTTATGATATAATAGACAAAAACTTAGTATACATGAGAGGTTAAAGTATGACATCGGAAAATTTAACGCTGCGTCCGGTTTCCGATAAAGACCTTCCGTTGCTGCGCACATGGCTTAACAAGGATTACATATTAAAATGGTACGAGGATATTGAAGCATGGCTTTATGAGATCGAAAACCGAAACGAAGAATTTTCATGGATTCATCATTTTATTGTGATGGGAGAAGAAGCGCCCATCGGCTTTTGCCAATATTACGACTGTTATGATGCTAACGCGATGGAAGAGTGGTATTCGGTAACGCAGAAAGGAAGCACCTTCAGTATCGATTATTTGATCGGCGAAGAGAATTATCTGGGGATGGGTTACGGTAAGGCTATTGTACGCTTGGTTACGGAAGCCGTGGAACAAACAGCGCAGAGTTCAACGATCATTGTGCAGCCCGAGTCGGACAATATTCCTTCCAACCGCGCGCTTATCGCCAACGGCTATCGATTTAATGAAGATAAAGGATATTATGAAAAACGGCTTGTTAAGATTCTATAAAATCTCAACAGTAAAACACTTCATCCGAAATAAAAAAACAAATCGGCGGCAGTAAAATTTTACTGCCGCCATTTTTAGTTCCGTTCCGCAAATATATACGATAGAAATTTTAATCATTTAAATACGCTTTGCCCGGAATACGATAATTGAGAACATGATAAAAATGAATATGCCGGCAACCGTGATCGTTACAGAAAGCAATAATTCATGAGGAGAAATAATTCCGCTGATCAACGCGGCATTTTGTGTTGCCAAGCTGATGGGACTGAATTTTTTGACTTCGGAAAAAAGATTTGCAAACATCATCGCTCCCAATAAAGCGGCAGTTAAAAGAAGTCCGCCGTAATTTCCTTTGGTGAGTGTGTCGGCAAAAATCATCAGCGCCAAAAGGAAACCGCCAAACAGCCATAAAGCGAAGCAGGAAAAAATCAGGTAACCTGCGGCATGGCTGCCGAATAGATAAAGCGTGTAGACATAGTTGAGAACAGCCGAGCATAAGAAGGACAGTTAACTTCTAGTTAACAAAACGATAAGCTTGAATAAATATTCAAGCTTATCGTATCGACTGTTTAATTGACTGCCGTGGCAATCCGCAGCGCATCTTCAATAGCTTCATTTGCCTTGCCTGCTTTTTTTGCGTCACCGATGATGTAATATTCTCGGACCAGCTGCTTGATGTCCGCTCCCAGCGGATCATATGGCTCCGTGCCCAAAGCGAGAATAACAGTATCGAATCCGTCTAAAATCGCCGTAGCCTGCTTTTCGTATTCAACGCCGTTGTCCGCAAATTTTGTAATCTGCGCGCCGGTGATCATGATGGTTTTGTATTTCACAAGGTCTTCCATTAAGAACTGACGTACGCCTGCCGGCATGTCTGAGGCGATTTGTTCCGTTTTTTCGATGATGGTGACCTGATGGCCGCGTTCGCCTAAAAAGTGCGCCGTTTCGGCTCCTGCTGCGCCTCCGCCGGCGATAAGCACTTTATGACCCGCAATGGCTTTTCCGTCCAAAACATCAACGGCTTTTACAAAACGGATATTGTCGATCCCCTGGATTTGCGGCAGCAGTGCTTTTGATCCCGTGGCTACGATCAGCGTATCCGGCCTTTCGGCCTTGATCAGCTCTTCCGTGACTTCGGTATTCAAAACAAACCGTACGCCGTATTTATCGCACATCAATTTATAGTATTTGATCGCTTTCGAAAATTCCTGTTTTCCGGGCGGCAACGATGCGATACGGAATTCTCCGCCGATCACTGCTTGTTTTTCGTAACAGGTCACGTTATGGCCGCGGGAACCCAGTATCCAGGAAACATACAGACCCCCAGGGCCCGCGCCGGCTACCATTACTTTTTTGGGTTTAGTCGAAGGCAATATTTTGATCATGCCTTCATTTCCGGTGAGCGGATTGACAAGACAGGATATTTTACCGACATTCGGGTCAAACAAATAACTGATGCAAGACTGCTCGCAGGCGATGCAGGGCGCGATCTCTGCCGGGCGTCCTTCGGAGATCTTATTCGGAAATTCCGGGTCAGCTAGCGAGCCTCTGCCGATGGAAACCATATCGGCGCATTTGTCGGCAAGGATGCTGTCGGCGAGATGCGGATCATCGATCCTGCCTACCGCTATAACCGGGATATCTACGACGGATTTCACGGCTTTGGCCGCATGCACATTGTATCCAGGCGCGACGCAGGACGGCGCGATGAGCCATTGCATGCTTCCGTAGGAGCCTACCGAAACATGCAAAGCGTCCGCCGAAGCGTTTTCCAGCATTTTGGCGATCACCGCAGCCTGCTGCAGATCGATCCCGTCCTGCACGCGTTCTTCGGCGCTGAAGCGAAATACAACCGCAAACCCTTTTTTGGTTTTGCTGCGGATATTTTCGATGATATCCAACGGAAATTTCATGCGCGATGCAATGCTCCCGCCGTATTCGTCCGTACGTTTGTTTGCATGCGCGGACATAAATTGAGCAATCAAATAACCATGCGCTCCGTGTACTTCCACCCCGTCAAAGCCGGCATTCTCCGCTCTTTTTGCCGCATCGCCGAACTTCTCCGTCAGCTCCCTGATTTCAACGGCGGTCAGTTCTCTCGGCACAATTTTGGTGGAGGGACAGGATACAGCCGAAGGCGCAACCGGTTTTGATCCTATAATCTCAGGCGTCGTCTGGCGTCCCGCATGATGGATCTGCGCGATAATTTTGGCTCCGTTTGCATGCACGGCATCGGTAAGGGTTCTTAAGCCCGGCACAAATTCATCGCTGTGAAGGCCTATTTGATTTGGAATGGCTTTTCCCAACGGATCGACGGAGCATATCTCCACAATAATCAATCCGAAGCCTCCGGCAGCGCGCGCAGTATAATAATCGATCAATTGCTGCGTAACATAACCGTCCGGTGTTGCGAAATTGGTGCCCATCGGCGGCACGACCAGGCGGTTTTTGATCTTCAGCGGACCTATGTGTATGGAATCGAACAAATGTTTAAATGGCATATTCTCAGACCTCTTTCAGTATAATTTCATATAGCATTATTCTTGAATAGTTTGCTCAAATTATGCATGGAAATGCTACGGGGATCGGATCAAAGCCGATAAACGGATGCCGTAAATTAAATTGGGGCATTTTTATTGTGTTTTGAATCGTTACACCCTATAATGATAATCAGTAAATAATAGGGCGGTATCCATGACAAAAAGAAAAGTAAAAATCAAACGAAAAAAATCCAAATCAATGGCCGTTATATTTATTTTTCTGGCGGTGTTGATTGCCGGAGGTATTTATTTGGGTATAAAGTATTTGCCGTCCGATCAAGCGGACATCGATGTTCAGGCCCCGGACTTCACCGAAGCTGAAGCGTATCTGAAAAATGCAGGCATCGATATAGCCCTTGTGGAAAAAGTCACCTTTACGGGAACCAATCCAACGGATAAAGCGCTGGCCGGTTCGGCTGTCACCTATTGGGTCGAAGTAACCGGATTGGATAACGCCGGAAATATTGTAAGCAAAAAGATCGAAGATGTGACAGTAGCGCAAGATAATTCGGCGGGCAGCGACATCAAGTTTTTGCGAGATCACACCATTGCTATATTGGATCAGGATATCGCAAATCAAATCTTGTATATCAAAGTATCGTTCGGGAGTCTCAGTCATACGTTCCATTATTCCATCGTGCACCAAAGTGTTTCCACCGATAATCTAGGCGTGCTCGTAAATCGCTACACAGGCGTCGGCAGAGATTATAAGCCCGCTTCTTTGGCTAAAAGCGAATGGATCCATTACACAAACGGCTACGCATCCACTGTTAGCAATTTGGATACCCGAGCCAATACGGCCATCGAAGAAATGTTCACCGCCGCTAAAGCCGACGGGATAACGCTGTACAACTGTTCGGGTTATCGGCCGTATTCCATGCAGGAATCTCTTTATAACGAAGCGGTAGCCAGCCTCGGCCCCGATCAAAACGATACCGCGCCTCCCGGGCACAGCGAGCATCAAACAGGCCTTGCGATGGATATCACTTGTCCTTCCGTGGGCGGCGGCTTAACACAGAGAATGGAAAATACCGAAGAATACGATTGGCTGATTGCAAACAGCTACAAATATGGCTTTGTTCTCCGTTATACAAAAGGATACGAGGATGTGACCGGCTATATGTTTGAACCCTGGCATTATAGGTATATCGGAAAAGAACTGGCAGCGCTCTATCACAGCAGCGGAATGCCCACCTTGGATGAATTTTTATCGATACCGAGATAATTGGATACATAAACGAAAGCGATGGGGAAGCCCGTCGCTTCTTACTAAGGCGAAAGGAATAAGTGCCTAAACTTTGGCGGATCATATGGAAACAAAGATATTGATTGTGGATGATGAGAAAGAAATAGCCGATTTGGTGGAGGTCTATTTGGAAAACGAAGGCTACACTATTTTTAAATACTATAATGGTTGTGATGCGCTAGAATGTATCCATAACGAAAAGCTTGATTTAGCCATTCTGGATGTCATGATACCCGATATCGACGGCTTTTCCATCTGCCTTAAAATACACGAGCAGCATCATTTCCCGGTTATTATGCTCACCGCCAAAGTTGAAGATATGGACAAGATCAAAGGCCTTACCATCGGAGCGGACGACTATATCACCAAACCCTTTAACCCGCTGGAAATGGTAGCCAGAGTCAAGGCGCAGCTGCGCAGGTATAAACGATATAATCAAAATGAAGATCATGCGGCCATGCACAACGAATATGATTTTGCCGGGCTTGTGATCAATAAGGATACTCATAAATGCGTTCTTTATGAAAAGCCGCTTTCTTTGACGCCCATAGAATTTTCTATCCTTTGGCATCTTTGCGAAAATAAAGGAAAGGTCGTTTCCTCCGAGGAGCTCTTTGAAGCCGTTTGGGGAGAAAAATATTTGGATAACAATAATACGGTGATGGCGCATATCGGCCGCCTTCGCGAAAAAATGGGAGAACCGTCACGCGATCCAAAATTCATAAAAACTGTATGGGGGGTAGGATATCAAATTGAATAAACTAGACATAAAAGATTTCAGAAAAACGCTGGTCAGGCACATCATTTCCCGCATTCTCTTGGAAACCGTACTTTATACCGTTGCATTGCTGCTATCGGTTGTATTAGCCTATTTTGCTGCAAGTCTGTTTTATTGGTATGATTATGATCCGGTCTATATCCTGTTGAGTAGGTTGGCGAATTATAGGGTTTTTATAATTTTGATTGTTTGGCTTGCCGGATTTATTTTTATCTGTTTCCGCTATTGGAGAAAGACCGTCGCCTATATCGAAAAGCTGGTTGAAGCAGGCAACGCCCTTGTTCAATCGGATGATGAGCGGATACGCCTGCCGATTGAGCTGGCAACGATCGAAGACCAATTGAACCAAATTAAAACAGAATCCCGCAAAAATCAGCGAGCAGCCAAAGATGCCGAACAGCGAAAAAACGATCTTGTGGTTTATTTGGCGCATGATCTAAAAACGCCGCTGACCTCGGTGATCGGTTATTTGACGCTGCTGCATGATGAGCAGCAGATTTCTGAGGAGCTGCGAGAAAGGTATCTTTCCGTATCTCTGGAAAAAGCACAGCGGTTGGAAGAATTGATCAACGAATTTTTTGAGATCACAAGATTCAATCTTTCGACCTTGATTTTGGATATAAGCGAGATCCATCTGAGCCGAATGCTGGAGCAGATCGTTTATGAATTTGGTCCGATGCTGAAAGCCAAAAATCTCAGCTGCACTCTTTCCTCGGAAAAGGATTTAACCATCAAAGGCGACGTGATTAAACTGGAACGCGTATTTGACAATCTGCTCCGCAATGCCGTTAATTATAGTTTCCAAGAAAGTGATATCATCGTTACGGCGGTTCGGTGTGAGGCCGGCGTTAAGATGCAATTTATCAATCACGGCAATACGATACCCGCGCAAAAGCTGGACCACATTTTTGATCAATTTTTCCGCTTGGATACGGCTCGCAGTTCATCCACCGGCGGAGCCGGGCTCGGACTTGCCATAGCGAAGGAAATCGTTGAACTGCACAAAGGAACCATCTCAGCGGAAAGCGAAAACGAGATCATTAAGATCGAAATTTTTCTACCCGATCTTTTGTAGGAAAATCGTAAGAATATCTTCAGCTAAAGAGATGTTTTCCTTATTGAAATACAGAAAAACGAATCTGCTTGTTTTGATATTATGAACCTATATCAAGACAAGTTTTTTTTGCGCCTGAAAACGCAAGTGCCGCCGGTTGAATCCGGTTGGAAGTTTGAGGCATCAATAAGGAGATCGCATCATGAGAAAACAAAAGATTGCCGTGCTTTTTGGGGGTAACTCTTCGGAGCACGAAATTTCACTGCTGTCCGCACAATCCGT
>DAITPG010000010.1:0-21166 GCA_036833715.1 Eubacteriaceae bacterium
TTCCGAAAAATACGATCAGCCAGCTGATGCCAAAAACAAGCCCGAATGATACACCCATCACCAGATAACCCGTGGAAGGCTCGGGAAACGCTCCAGTCAGCATACCAGGCAAAATGCCGCATAAAATGGCCGCCCCCGCAGAAAAGCTGAGGCGCACGCCGGTATAGGAGCTGCGTTCGTCGTAATCGGACGTCATTTCAGCCAGTATGGAATTGTATGGAACCATAACCATCGTAAAGGCGGTCGAGAAGAAGATGAATGCGAATAGATAATAAACGATCTTCGCGGCTTCGCCCGTTATGCCGAACGAATGCCAGAGCATCACCCAGGACAGAAAAACGGGGATCGCGCCGTACAGAAAAAAAGGCCTCCTGCGACCGAATTTTGTTTTTGTACGGTCGGATAAAAGTCCCATAAAAGGGTCGGTAACGGCATCCCAGGCTTTCCCGCAAAAAATAATAATACCCGCCCATGTGCCCGAAAGCCCTTCCACCCGGGTTAGAAAGACCAGCAGCAGAAGCCCGACGATGATAAAGGAGCCGCCGCCGTAGATATCACCGCTTGCATAGGAGATCTTTCTGAAAAGTTTGGATCCTTTGTTCATTTTATTTTCTCCGTTTCGTAATATTCATCGCGCAGCTGTCTTACGGCCATTACCCATTTGATCATCTGCGTTTTGTCTTCAAAGATAAAACGATGGATACGGCTGCCCTCCGCAACTTCGATATATTCGTTGGCCGCATATGGGATCATCGGAATGTTCTTGAGCGGCAGCACCATCTTTGCCGGTTCTCCGCTGATTTCGCCCGTATAAATAAACGCGGCTCTTGTCAGCGTAAGCTCACCCTGTCCGAGCAGCTGATAGCCGTATTTTCCGGATTCGTTGTGGCGCAGCTCCGTTTTTGCCTTCAGCATGAAACCCGAGTTTTTGATTTCGGAATCAATGCAGGTTTTTTGATAGTCGTACCATTGATCGATGCCCTCAAAAATAATCGAACATTCATTGACTTGCTCAAACATTAAAAATCGGTTGACCTGCGCTTCATTACCGCAAGCCGTGCAGTAAAAACGGTTGCCTTGCGATCGCAGTGTAAATTCGCTTTTGCATTTGGGGCACTTATATAATATGTATTCCAGACCCTCCGCCGTATTTTTCCCTTTATACGGAACTTGGTTTTCTCTCTGCCAGCGGTAATCGTCAAAATCGATGGCTTCCATAATCGCTTTATAGATCTGCTCATTCGTTAAACTTTGCACATCGGTTTGGGTCAAGATCAAACTTGCCGTTGTATGCATCCGTCCGCGCCGAACGTACTTGGTCCATCTGGGTCGCGTAAGATAAGCGCCATCTGTTTTAAGCGCAACTACGGGCACGTTCAAAAATTTTACAAGTTTTGCGATGCCGAATACCGCAAAGCCGCCCGGACGGCCTTCGTTGGATAGACAGCCGTGCGGAAAAAGCATAACGACGCGGCCTTGATCAATGCAATACTTCATTTTTTTGATTGCGGCCAAATCGTTGGTAAACTGATATTTGGGAATAACGCCCATAAATCCAAACAGAGTCTTTAAAACTTTATCCCTAAAAAAATTATAAGCGCCCACATAATTCATGCGTACGGGAAACATGGCGGCGCTTGTGATCATGTAATCAAGCCAGCTTGCATGCCCGGCCACCACCAGATACGGAGGCTTCAGCGACCGAATGCCCGATCTGTCCACGGTATGTTTAAATACCATACGGTAATACAGCTTCAAAAAAGGCATCAGCATAAAATACAAAAGGGCGCTGGGCTTGTTAACGGTCTGGACCGGTTTTTTATTTTTCAAGTTGCCTCCGATGATCGGTTATTTCAATTCTATATCCATACTACTCCCACTGCGACCGTATCCCATCCTCCGTGATTTTGATGGCGCCTTCTTTCATCAGTCTTCCGACGGCCCGCTTAAACGCTTTTTTACTCATACTCAGCTCGGCTTTAACGGATTCAGGATCGCTGTCGTCATTGAGCGGCAAACTGCCGCCCCGGTCTTTGAGGCGCTGCATTATTATCTGCGCATCTTTTTCCAATTCGAGATATGCAGACTGTCTCAGCGCAAGTTCGAGTTTGCCATCTTCGCGCAGTTTCAGCACGCGCGCGTTTACGATATCCCCGATGCGGTAATTTCCGTACATTTCTTTATTTAAAATTAAGCCGTGGTATTTGTTCTCCACAGCCACAAAGTATCCCAGCTCTTTATTGATGTTATAAATAACGCCGCTGACACGTTGGTCCTTTTTATACGGCGGGTCACTTCGCAAATAATCGTATAGCTTCATCGTCGCGCAAAGCCGTTTGCTTTTATCCGCATACAATGCGACAGCAATCTCATCGCCTTCTTTGACCGTTCCGCGCTGCTCCTTAAACGGCAGCAGCAATTCTTTTTCAAGACCCCAGTCCAAAAATGCGCCGATGTCCGTGACTTGCGAAATCGTTAAAACCGCAATTTCACCCAGTGTCAGCATGGGCTTGCGTATCGTGGCGATCATCCTGTCCTTGCTATCGTTGTATATGAAAACATCGATCTCGTCGCCGATAACCATGCCTTGCGGAACCTGATTTTTGGGAAGCAGCGTGTCCTCCCAGTTGTTGCCGTCCGTTGTGTTTAAATACATGCCGAATTCTGTCTGTCGTATGGCTTTCAGCCGCTGGTATCTGCCTAATTCTATCATTGAAACCTTCTTTTTATTCATTTGTTTGTGTTGATAGCTCAAGATTTATTGTCCGTGTTATTTTTAAGTATAACAGCCTATGGTTTTCTTATACACGCGCTCTTCTCATCGCAACAAGTTCAAGGAATCTTTTCTGGCTCGGAAGATCGTCCCGCAGCTCTTTAACAGGGAAGGATTTGTCAAATTTTGCCGCCGCGGCATCGTCAATGTCATACACTTCATCTTCAATGAATCTGCCGGAGCAATATTTTAACGCGTCTTCCTTCAGCTCCAGCGCCAAAAGCGGTACCGCATACTGATCATCAGGGGTGCGTATATCAAAAACTTCCGCTTTCCGAAAGCCGAAACGGCCGTAATAATCCGGATCGCCGTATATGAGACAGGCTTCATATCCCAGTTCTCTTGCGCGTTGGAGCGAATGTAGGATCAGTGTACTGCCGACACCTTGGGACTGAAAATTCGGAAGCACCGAAACAGGGCCAAAACAAACCGCTTCGCGCACCGCGCCGCTGTCGCAATGGATCACCGCCTTGCTGTAAACGATATTCCCAACGATTTCGCCGTCGATTTCGGCAACGAAATCCAGCTCCGCAATAAAAGCATCGCTTTCACGCATGATGTGAAGCAGATAATGCTCATTGCAGCCGGGCGTATGATGGTTCCAAAAACCTCTCGCGTGAGTTCTTCGGTCTTTCGGTAATCGGAGGGCTGCTCCTGCCGTATGTGAATATTCATCAAAATTCTTCCTCTGTTTTAAGCGTTATCTATGAAATCTCATTGATTAAAAATCATCGTTCAGACTTTAAGCGCACCCCGAAACCCTCTGACTCCGTAATAGGATTCGGCTCCGTTATGATAAACAAAAACCGTGTCGTATCGCCTGTCACAGTACAGTGCGCCGCCGAGTTTACGGATTTTTTCCGGTGTTTCGATCCAGCTGGAAGTTTTTAAATCAAATTTTCCCAGCTGCTGCAGATAACGATATTGTTCTTCCGTTAAAATTTTTATGCCCATTTCTTCGGCTATGCCAAGTGCGCTCGCTTGCGGTTTGAATTCTTTTCTGGATTCCAGCGCCGCCCGGTCGTAACAAATGTTTCTGCGCCCTTTGGGACTTTCCGGCGAACAATCGAAGAAGAGATATTCGTCGGTGTTCTCATCGTAGCCGACAACGTCGGGTTCTCCACCCGTGCGCTCCATCTCAAACAGCGAAGCAATTTTTTCGGGCGAGGTTTGCAGCTTAACGATCAATTTGTCCCATGAGGCGCCGCCGTGCCTGATTATGTTGCTTTCGAAGCGGTTTTTTAATATCGACAGCAGATTTTCAATCTGTCCGTTGTTTAACTTATCCATCTCTTGCTCCATGATTTTTTTAGTATTAAAAAATTAAAATTGTAAATCCATTATATCATTATAACTTTCCATAAAACAAGATGAATATTCACGCAACAAGCTATCCATCGGCATCTTGCGATTTGCGGCGAGGTCGACTTGTAAAAAAATGAAAATCAAATTAAAAAATCACGAACCATCTTGACAAATAGAAGACTTCGGTGTATAAAATAATCAGAATTAGCACTCACCAAATAAGAGTGCTGATAAAGAATAAGAGTAAAGGAGTTGTTGATGATGGCAGGATTGATACCATTCAACAGAAGGAGATCAGACCTAATGAGCACCGGCTTTGAAGACTTTCAAAATATGCTTGACGACTTTTTTGCGGACAGCAGACCTTTCGCGAGAAGTCTTGCAGGCGATACCTTCAAAGTAGATGTTCAGGAAAAAGAAAACGAGTATATAGTGGAAGCTGAAATGCCCGGCATTCAAAAGGATGAGGTCAGCGTTTCGCTGGACGATGGCAGACTGAGAATTTCAGTCAATAAGCAGGAAACATCCGAACAAAAAGACAAAAACTATATTCACAGGGAGCGACGATTCAGCTCCATGACCCGAAATATTTACCTTGCGGATTCCAATGCGGAAGGCGTCAAAGCCAAGCTGGACAACGGTGTGTTAACCATTGCCGTTCCCAAAGCCATTAAAGCCGACCGATCCGTTCAGGTCACGGTTGAATAATCAAGGCGCACCGGATTTTTCCGAGTGCGCTCTTTTAGTATACATTATTCCCATTCGGTAAACGCAGAAGAAATAAAATTTTGTAACGTGTATTTATTAGCATTATACTTAATACGCTAACAAAATCTCATAAATTTAACAATCATTGATTTCATCCATCATTTTTAAAACACGGTATCTTTCGCCGCAGACGGCGCAAATGTAATCGGTGTTGCTTTTTTTTGCCTTTTTATGAAAGGGCTCCAAAACCGCCTGCCCGCATTTGGGGCA
This sequence comes from Eubacteriaceae bacterium, assembly GCA_036833715.1. Lineage (GTDB taxonomy): Bacteria > Bacillota > Clostridia > Eubacteriales > Anaerofustaceae > JBGMEA01. Next base: position 5,057 of record DAITPG010000010.1, read on the forward strand.
CGTAACGTTCTCTCGACATAAAAGACTTTTGATCAGTTTAACTTCTTCTTCTCTGTTGGCTTTATACATAAAAATTTCCTCGATTTTTTTGAGACGGCGGTACATAATTATATCCGGATCATTCTATGCCGTAAACGACCTTGTTGCGCCCCGCTTCTTTGGCTTTATATAAATTGATATCTGCGGCGCGGTATAATTCATCGAAACTTGTAAATTTTCCGGAGGCGACGCCGATGCTCACGGTGATATAAACGGATTCGTTTTCGCAAGTAAATTCATATTCCGAAATGAACAATCGCAGCTTTTCGGCTGTATCGTTGAGTGAACAGGCCGTTTTGGTGAATACGGCAAATTCCTCACCGCCCATTCTGCCGATCATAGCCTGTGAATCAAACTGATCGCGCATCAGCGCGCAGATATCGATAAGGACTTTGTCTCCGAAAATATGACCGTACCGGTCATTGATTTCTTTGAAATGATCGACATCCAAAAAAATCAAACAAACATTCTCTTCAGTTTTACATAGAATATCCTCCACCAAACGAATGAAGGTCTTTTTGTTGTATACTTCGGTTAATCCATCTATTTCGGCCTGTGCTCTTAAAATATCGGTCTGTGTTTTCTGCCCGGTGATGTCCCTGATGACCGATATACTGCCGATCGCCGTCTGTTTGCTGAAAACGGGATATAATTCGCAAAGATAAAATTTATGTTTCTCTTCGGATACCAGCGTTAATGAAACCTTATCCGTATGCCTTTGACGCAGCGCTTGATGCCACTGGGGATAAAATGCCGCAATGGCATCGCCGATCACTCGGTATAAATGTTCCGTTTTATCCTCTTGTTTGTCTGCGCAAAAAATTTCTTTTGCCGCATTATTGACATCCACAATGGAGCCGGTTTCTCCAGCTACAATGATTCCGTCGCCGACAATATTAAAAACCTGATTGCGGGCAAGCGGTGCGAGCAACAGCATATCAAATCGCGCGATGCCCAGCAGCATAAACGGGTCGGCCAGCGCAAAAATCGAAGAAATCGGCAGCATAACAAAAAACATTTCATTGGAGGATACTTTGATCAAAGAAAAACCGATGCTGACAATCATGCCCGCCAGCACGCATAAAGCATGCCTTTTCATCGAACGTACATTGGATGAAAACAAAAAAATCAACAGAAAAATCAAGGATGCTGCCATATGGATAAAATTGATCGAAATAAACATGCGCGAGATGGTCATGGTTTCAACCACCAAAGTTTCGAACCCATTTCCGCTTATTATATAAATCGCATTTCTTGCCAGATGATGCCATTGATCGGTAAATATAAATAACACGGCTGCAGCTTGAATGGAGTAGATAACCGCTGCCAAGGTTTTTAAACGCTTCTTAATATAGCCTGTGTAAGCTATTGCAAACATCAGCGTCGCCGCAGGCGTGCCGAATACGCCGATCTGCGTAAAATTTCTCCAGAATATTTTTACTGTCAGTTGAGCGGTTATCGATTCCATGAAAGAACCGACGGACCAGATGAGCATAAAGTAGGATAGAATCATCAAATGCCTTGCGCAGGTTTCGGCTCGTCTTCGCCAGGTTAGCGCGATAACCAGTGAAATCATCAAAACGGATAAAGAATTTATGAGTATGATCGGGAAACTAGTCAAAACGGTACCTCATTGAATGCGCTTAGCAGATTTAAACAAATATGTACAATAATTGAGTGGAATATTACATCTTATTTCGGCTCATTTCTAAATTTGATAAGGCTGATCGGCTTCTTTTAAGAAAATCCTAGTTGCATATTCAAAAATTCATTATTCACTTCTTATATCAGCTTTGAATTAATCGCGAGTTTTATTCAATTATGCTGCGGGGTGCCTTCTCGGCCTTTGTAAAAAGCAACAACTTTGTCATAGACCACTTGCTGCTATACGCAACGTTTTTTGGCAATGATACTGAGAAAAACCTGACATAAACTCGGACAAGTTATTTTCGAGTCTGCCGATTAAAATATTCAAATAGATGATGGTCTGCCTTATTTCTGCATTTATATAATTTTTTCCATATATCCCGAATAAAGAATTTTCCTGTAGGTTTCGATTAAAAAATCGGCTTATGTGAGCCGATCAGCATTTCCAGTTGATTTTTGCTGGCTTTGGTTCATCCTTCACGGATATAGCAAGCAGGGAAGCTTCCATGCGGGCGCACTCGCCGGCAACGTTTGCTTCGAGCTTGTCCCACGCTGCTTCAGTGCCAAGGGTATCGTAAGCTACCGCCAGCGCGCCGTACAGGGCAAGGCCGATGCAGTGGCGCGCCGAATGAATCGTCGAAGCGCACTGGCCGATCGCACGAGCCGCAGCCTGCGCCGCAGCAAAACTTTCCGAACTGCGGGCTGCCTCATGGCACATCAGGATGGCTGCTTTTGCTTCCGGCAGTTTGATTTTTTCGCCGAGCCATGCGCGAGCCGCAGCAAGCGCTTCCTTCGGTCTGCTGTCAGTCGGGAAGGATTTTTCCCATATGGGAAGCAAGGCCTTTTGTGCTTCATTGACAGCCCAGCTTGCCAGAGTGGCTTTGCTTTGTGTTTCTATCAATTTCATCAGCGATTGAATGTAGGGCGCTTCCCAATCGTTGAGCATTTTTTTTAATTTCGGCATTTTGATGTCCTACCGTTTCCGTATTATCCTATCTGCTTCTTTATTCCGCTTTAACCCATCCGTTATGCGTTTGATGGTCGGATCGGACCATCAATGAAGCCCGGAACTTATTTTACCGCTTTTAATAAAAACAGCGAAGCGTCTTGGTTCATAAACATTTTTTTGCCGCGATAAAAGGTGTACGCTTCCGCATTCTTAAAACCGGTCTGTTTTGCAAGGCCGATCATTTCTTCTTTTACAAAACCGTTATGCACTTTTTCGGATGATACGGCTTCGTTTTTGTCAAAATCCACAACGATCAATTGACCGTGCGGATTTATTGTTTCATAAAGTTTGCTTAAAATTACTTCGGTGTCCGAAATATGAAGCAGAACCTGCGAAGCGATCAAGCAATCCGCTTTCAAATCTGACTGCGCTTGCGCCATCAGATCACAGCGGAGCGTGTGCGCGTTCTCCAAGCCCTCGGTTTTTATTTTTTCCTTGACAATGGAAAGCATTTGATCCGAGAAATCAGCAAAGATCACTTCCCGGAATTCTTTTGCGAACGTTAAGCCGACAAGTCCCGTTCCGCAGCCGTAATCGAGCAGAATTTTATCTTTTGTATCCGTCAAATTTTTTTGAACCTCGGTGCTAATGATTCCTGCGATCTTGATTCTTTCTTCGGTGTCATATCGTATCGCGATCTGTTCCCAAATGTTATCCTTATTCATATCCGTATTCATCCCTTTTTAAAAATAATCCGGCAAGGATTGCAGCGGCTGCGTATCCAGCGCTTTGCGGTTTTCTTCCGAACAGTAAACCATGCAGACGCTTTTGGGGTATTTTTGCATTTGCGGCGGAAGGGGAGTGAAGCCGAGTCTTACGTAAAATGCCGGGTCGATGTCCGAAAATAAAAATAGGTAGGCATCCTCCGCGATAAGATTTATGCAGTAATTGAGCAGCTTGGTGGCAAAGCCTTTGCCACCGTGCTCTTTGGGTGTAAGCACCGAACCGATCCCGTATGCTTTTTTGCCTGCAACCTCTTTTAAATCCAGTAGTATTAGGGAGCTGACAAGTCGGCCGTCGGCATCCAGCACATATCGTTTGCCGTAAGCGTCCTCTTTCGCGTTGTCCGCGCAGTATTGTTCAAACGAGCGGTTTTTGGGCCATTGCTTATAGCCTTCGATGAATAATAATTCTGTCTCATGGGGCAAAGCCTGTCTGAATTTCATCTCTTTTCTCCCTCAATGTTTATGCCTCAATCCGTTATTCGGCATTGAAGCTTTGTTAATTACCTTCATGCTTTATCGTTAACTCAGCCTCATCGGACGAAATTCTTCCGGCAGTTCCTCTTCCTCCAAAAATTGGAAGCTTTCGTCTTCCAGTATCGGCAAAAAAACATCATACGGTATTCTTGTAAATTCACAGGCGTAGTTGCTTGAGCCGAACCATGAACCGCTTTTGGCGCTCAGATTTAAGCCTCTGGCAAATTTGGTGTCGTTTGAGCAGTCATGCACCGCAATATCCCAGTTCTCTTCGGACGCCGTTTTCATCAATTGCAGGGTCAGTTCTCGGCTCCAGATCGGAGAGATATAGCCGAGACGAGATATATACATATTTTCGCCGTAATAATTATCGATGTTGTTGGCATTTAAATGCAATTCGGCACAGTTGATGAAATCCAGACCGGTAGATAGGATCGCCTCTCTTTTCTTAAAAAAGGTTTCGTAAAACTCCGGCGTCATCGGTGTTTCGATACCCACGCTGGGGATGAGCTTTTTTGCGGCGGCGATATTGGCGATCACCTTGTCCGAGCAGTCGGTCGCGCCAAGATTAAAACGCAGTTCGTCAAGCCCCGCTTCTGCAAGCGCCTTTAATGAATCCTCCGTGGCAAGTGTGCCGTTGGTATACAAATGCTGATGGATGCCGGCATCGCTGAATTTATTGATGATGCCGTAATATTTTTCAATCTCCATGAAGGGCTCCAAATAAACATACGAAATTCCCGTAGGCTTCTGATCAATCGATAAAAGCAGATCGATATCCTTTTCGTAAAACTTGGTGCCGCCGATTTCCCACAAACCTTCGCCGACGGGAGGGATAGCATCCAGTTCTCCGTAGTTGTAGCAAAACTTGCATTGAAGATTGCACTTGTTTGTTTTTCTGATTGCGCTCAGTCCCGTGCCGGTAAGGCAGGACCGGCATCCCTTCGCAAACTTGCTTTCGCTGCCCACATAATAGGTGCGGTTGTTGAGCGTTTTGAGGCTTTTGATCTCCGACATCAGCCTTTTGTTTCGTTGCTCGACCGCTTTTTCTATCTGGGCGAAAGCGGCGTAGACGATCTCCGTCTGCGCGGCGCTGAGTTCATCTTCTTCGTCGAGCATCGCGAAAAATTTAAACCACATCAGCGCGTCTTTTTTTGATATTTTCATAAGGTTTCCTTTGTTTTGTTTTTATGCGTTAATTTATCGGCAGAGTATTTCGTCAGAGCAGATTTCAAACAAGCACTGCTATTCCGCTTTAACGGAATTTCCGACCTCGTGATCCAAATAAACCTTCGAGCCTGTGGCGCCTCTCTGGCCCTGATATTTTCCTTTGTACGGATGAAGCGCGGAGGCATCCAATTCGGCAAACACCAGCTGACCGACCCTGCGGCCCGCCTGAAGCCGTATGGCGCAGCGGTTGGCGTTAAACAGTTCGAGCGTTATCTCGCCTTTAAAGCCCGGGTCCACCCAGCCCGCGTTTTGTATAAACAAACCCATTCTGCCCAAGGAGCTCCTGCCTTCCACAAAGGCGGTCAAATTGTCGGGCAGCGCGATGTATTCCATCGTCGTTGCCAAAACAAACTGACCGGGAAGCAGGATATAAGTCTCGCTTTTGATGGTCTTATAGTTGATTTCATTATCCATTGTGATGATGCCCGCGGGAGTATCCTCTACGATACTGAACGTATCTCCGAGACGGATATCCACGCTCGCAGGCTGTACCTGTTTTTTTTCCATTGGGAATATCGACAGGGTATTTTCATCGAGCATTTTTAAGATCGTCTTATCCGATAAAATCATGCGGCTCCTCCGGTATATTTATATTCGGTCCTAAATTTTTAACCGTGCCTTAACACTATTTCCTTCATCATCAGATATTCCGTGATGCCTTTGCGATAGAGGCCTTCCATCGTTCCGACACAGCGGTAGCCGATGCGTTCGTAAAACTGACGCGCCCGGGGATTAAAATCGGATACCGACAAAAAGAACTTTGCGCTTTCTGAGATCGTCTTAAAAATTCCATCAGACTGCGGCTGATTCCTTTTCCTCGGTATTCTTCAGCAACCGCGATCAGATGCAGGTAAGGAAAGCTGTGAAAAGCGCCGCAGGGAAGATAATAGATAAACCCTGCGCAATTATTTTGAAAATTGGCTGCAAACAGCATGCCGTGCTGCAGGCCTTCGATTTATGCTTTGCGCGCGCTTCCTTCCGTCTCGAAATAATGCTTCCCGAGTTCTGAATGGATAAGCGCTTCTTCACATGCGGGTAAATGGGAGAATTCCGCTTTTATTATATCAACTTTCATTGCAATACCTTGCGTTTTTATTTTAACATTAAAGCCATAACAGCTGAATCGAAATATTTACCTGCGATGCAGGTTTCTTTTTTTAGGATCCCTTCTGTTTCAAAACCAAACTTCTCATATAAAGCGATCGCCCTCGTATTGTCTGTTCTGGCAGTGAGACTGATTTTTGCGGTGATTCCATTGCTTTTACATCGGTCGATCAGTTCTTTCATCAACATCGCTCCGATGCCGATATCGCAATAGGATTCTCTTATTACAATACCCAGAATGCCGACATGTCGGCTTTTAATCCTTTTGTTGTTGGAGGATATGGTGCCGATCCCTGCGATCTTGTCATCTACGACCGCAAGAACCATTGCGTTGTTTTGCGATCCGTTGATTTCTTTGATCGCTGAGGATTGTTGATCTTCGGTTACCAGATATTCGCCTTCGCTGAATCCCAGATAGGTGGTTTCACTGCCAACCTGCATATAAAAATCTATAATTTCTTTGGAATCGGCTTCCTGCGCCGGCCTTAATTTAACTTCTGTGTCGTTTTTGGCTCTGTGAACTTTCATATGGTACAATGTCCTTACACTTCTTATTTTTAAATTGAAAAACAACCAACTTAAGGATTTTTTAGATGATTATGCCGTTGCAGTGGTCGATCTCGTGCTGAATGATCTGCGCGCTCAAATCCGTAAAAATTTCACGTCGGGGCTGAAAGCGTTGGTCGCGGTAGCTCACCTCAATGGTTTTAAACCGCTGCGCTTTTCGCACGCCTTCGAGTGAAAGGCAGCCTTCCTCGGCTTCATACGGCTCCTCCGCGCGTACGATCTCGGGATTGAACATCACCGTGCAGCCAACATCTCCGCGAAATACGATCACACGCTTGGCAACGCCGATCATATTGGCGGCCACGCCCAGGCAGCGTTCTGCATTGGCCATCAACGTATCGAGCAGATCCTGCGCGACGGAGAGGTCGGCTTTCGTAGCCGGAATCGACTTGCGGCCGAGAAATAAAATATCTTTGACGATGGGACGGATCATAGGTAACTTCCTTTGGTGTTAATTATAAAAATAGCTCTATTTTGTTTTAAGCTTTTCTGCCAGAATTTTTATACGTTCCAAAGCTTTGGGAAATCTGACATTAAAGGTTTCTTCCTGCTCTTGCGGAATATCGAATATAGCGGTCAATGTTGTCGTTCCGTTTTTATCGGTGAGTGAATAACTCTCCGTTCCGCCTGTCCATTCTTTTTCGCGTTGCTGCCGTCCGCTTTCTTTTGTGTCCGCGCTATGCCTGAATAATATAAACTCATTTGGACTAAATTTTTCTATCAGACTTGTCACGCCGTATCCGTTTACGGAAGAGATAAACTGAATTTCATTTCCTTCTTCCATTACTCCCTTTATATAAATGCCTTCATCGATGATACTGGCCCAGTCACGGAACGATTTGTCTTCCCAAAGCGCCGCCCAGACTCTTTCTTTGGATGCGTTTATTTCGATTGAGAATTGGAGTTCGATCATATTTCCCTCCTTATAAAAATTTCTTTATATACATCGCTCATTCTCGGAAAAAAGCGAAAAACCAATCATGGTTTATAAATTCTTTATTTGTGGTATTCACTTAAGGGATCATATTAACTTTCATTGGAAGTTGAGGCTTATTCGTAACTGTTAATGGAAACTCACTGCAAGATCGAATGGCTGTAAATATAAAATTCTTCCTGACTCGGCTGAAATTTCTTTTCCATTTTTTCAAAACCGTCATCAAAACGCTCAGCGTCTTTTTCATCGACCTGCATCACGGGGCTTTCATGGTAAATCCATTTTCTACCGTCCAAAGCCTGCGGCTTCAATTCCTTTGCCATCATTGCGGAGGGACATGTGCCGTTTTGAAGACAGATATCATGCTTTTTGCAGCTTTTGAAGCCACGGCTAACATAATTGTATGGATTTCCAAAGATCACGATCACGTCATAGCCAAGAGCTGCCGCCTGTTCAAAAGAATGTTCCAAAAGCTTTTTCCCGTATCCCATTCTCTGAAATTCCGGCAGAATGCAGACCGGGCCGAAGGTAAGGATCTCTTTTTGTTCTCCGTTTTCATTAACCAATTTTGCTTTGGTGTACATGATGTTGCCGATGATCCGATCATCAAGTTCAATCACAAAATCCAACTGCGGCAAAAAGTCTTGATGGGATCGCATCACATGAACCAAATAATGTTCAATGCAACCCGGAATATATAAATTCCAGAACGATCTCCTTGTGATATCTTCTACGATCCCGTAGTCTTTTTCTTCTTCGTTTCTGATAGTTATTTTATTCATTTTTGACCTTGCTTTATTATTTAGACATCATAACAAAATCGGATGCATTGAAATTCAGATTCTAGATTTGTTTTCAACGAGCCCTAACCGAAATGTTAAGATTTGTCTTTTTTTTACTTAATGCTTTTCTTGAAATCGACAAGAGCAAAGATCGCTTCAAACATTTCTTCCGAACGTAATTCAAATGCTAAGTTAAAGAAATTCAGTTTTCCCATTTGTTTTGATTCTTCTATCATTAGTTTAAATTCATCAACAAGCGGCAGATTCAATAAATCCGCGCGGGCTTTTTGAGGGATGTAAACGGTCACCTTGAAAAAACCATCCCAGATCGACAGCCATAAAACGGTCGTTTCTTTTTTGCCGCCGCGGGCCCCTGTCCATTTATAAAGCCCTTTACCCAGCCATGCTTTGCCATCCGTGTAATAACGCCATTCCAAATGAACATCGCGGCTTTCAAGTTCGTTGAGAAACTTTAGATAAGCGCTGTTTGCTTCGCCAAGCGCCTTTGCAACTACATCACTCGACGGTTGAATATCGTGGTCCCTGAGTAATTGCTCTTTTGCCGATTTCATGCGACACCTCCGTAATTACTTAAATGAACCGTTCCCGTTTTAAGTATACCATATCCAAAAGCTGGATTCCCTCCTCAAACATCGGATGATCATAATTGTCCGTGAAGAAGTTTTTTATTCTATGCGATTCCGCAAAGCCGCATTTACTGTAAAAATTCAGCGAGGAAGGAACGTCGCCGGTTCCGACAAGCATTATATTGCAATCGTGGTAATGGGAAAACAGAAACTCGATCAGCCTTTTTCCAAAGCCTTTTCGCTGGAATTCCGGCGCAACGGCAATATTCTTCAGCTCATAAATGCCGTCCGCTTCTTTTGTGATAACGCATTGAGCCTTGATCCCATTATCATCTAGCACAAACATTTCGCCGCGTTGCAGATAGTTATCGATCATGCTTTCCTGCTCATCTGCCAGCAATAACAACTCAATATATTCTTTTTTGTTTGCTTCGATTTTTCTTATATCCATTCTGGTACCTGCAATATAAGTTTGACATGAATTCAGGTCGGCACTTGTCATAGTTATTGAATGCTAATGTTGATGGTTTTATCACAATCGAAGATGAGATTAGATAAATACTTTTTGTGCATTATATAGCAATTATTTTTTGATTGTTTCCAATGCCTTCAAAAGCAGTGGATTCGCAATGTTTAATGCCTGAAGATTTCGACTTAACATCGCATGCTGCCAACTGCCTGCAATTAATTTATTTTGCGCTTTTTCAGATTTGCTGATGAGTGATGATATCGGAGCAATTGCATTTTTCAAGTCTTCTTGGCAATATTCATCATACAATTTATTCTCTATGAGTTCCGCTGATATTAACGATAATGATATCTTTAATGATTTCAGCCTGTTTTTTTGCAATGAGTGCTGTGATGTGCCTTGTACAAATTTATCTTTGGTTTCTTCTACCTTATGGATCATTGAAATCAGAGTGAGGGATGCTTCCTGCAATTGTTCTCTATTAAATCCATCCATAAATTAATTCCTTTCATCAAAAATTTCGGTTAATTTGTAGCTCAAAGGCTTACAGATGCCTTAAAACATCGAGCGAAAGGGTTGTTATCTGCAGATTGGCAAATGATTCAACATTTATTGTGGCTTTAAGTCCAGTCTTAACACTGGATGTGATGAGTAAGTTTAAAAATCAACTTGTCAAATAAGCATTTTTTTAGATATGTGTTTGACTTGCCATCTAGTTGAATAAAATTTATGCCTTCATCCACTCTCTTTTCAAAATAGCATATTGATAAGTGTTTTCATAATGCGGTGTTTCATCTTGATTATTGATAAAAGATATAAATTCAATGAAAAGCCCTTCTTTCCTCATTCCAAGCTTCTCACATAGCTTTTGGGACGGAATATTATCCTCTTCAACATAAGCATATATTCTCCTGGCATCATTATCGAAAAGGCAATTGAAAAGCGCTTTTGCCGCTTCAAACGCATAACCGTTCTTACCGTATTTCAAATTGAAATTCCATCCCACGTTAAACGTATCAGGCTCTTCCTTTATAGCAAAAAGTTCACCGATTAATAGATCGGTTTCCGATAGGCAAACAGCGAAATATCCGCCTTCCTTTACTCGTCGCTCCACTTCTTTTTCAGCTTCTTCAAATGAATTTACTTTATCGACCATAAAGCAATGCACAGTTGGATTTGAAAGTATTTCGAACAGTCCAGCAAAGTCTTTTTTTTCATAATCACGGATTACTAATCGCTCTGTCTTCCTATACATGTTAATCATTTTTCCTTTATTTGGATTCAACATTTCCATTAAGATATGAAATAATTCTTATTGTATAATAATTTTTTTTGTCAATATGAGTTAAATCGTTCGACTTGTTCCAACGAGCATCTCCAAATCCGCAACATCTAATCTTTCCGGTATTCAAGCTCGTACCCATCCATTATCTCATAAACGGAAATGTGTGTCCGATATGATAGACTGATTCCTATGAACGATAATAACCGTTTCGATTGATAAATTTTAAAAAATCTAAAATCATAGAAGTGGCTCATTTATTCGGTTTTTTTAACATATACAATCTTTTGTCCGCGACATCAATACCACGCATTATCCTTGAGCGGAAAAAAGATGCCGTAACTCTTTGGTTACTTTGCCGATAATATTTTTCGGATGAAATCGTCCGACGAGCTTTTTATTCGATTGGGTGCCTTCTTTTGCGATAAAAATTCAATTTTAAATGAAATTTGTCAGCAAATCTGTTTAAGGTGATACATGATGCTTGGTGTATGGTTCTAACAAAAACATAAGCTGCTCTGTAATTTCATGAACATTGCAAGGCATAGAATTATTGATCCACCATTCCAATACACCTATAAACCCGGAAGCCAAAAAATGAGTAGTCACATCATTAGAAAATGCTTGGTTTTTTGACTTTATACCGATAACTTCGGTTACTGTTTGCGCAACGATGGCATATAATCGGCTTCGGAAAAATCCAAAACCCCCCTTGCTAAGGAGTAATCTGTATATTGAAAAATTTATTTCCAAATACTCAAATACGCTTTGAAATGCGCTTACATTTAATTTGGTGTCAGCACTATTTGTACAGTGATGCAACAGTTGCTCAATATACGTTTCGATACACTTGTCAAGCAAATCGAATTTATCCGTGTAATGCAGATATACAGTCCCTCGGTTTATGTTCGCGCGTTCGGCTATGTTGTTGATGGTTATTTTCTCAAATCCTTTTTCAGCCAAAAGGTCGATGAAGGTATCCATAATCAGCTGCCTTGTTTTTTGTATTCTTCTATCCAAAATTTTCTCCAAATATAAACAAATAGCAAAATATGTTGAGTTCTCAACAGAATGATCAATAGTAACTATTGAAATTTTCATCACAAATCCGTATGCTCATAATATCAAACATGTGTTGAAAAGTCAACATGTGTGACTTGAGGAGGATGTTGAATGAAAATACTGTTTTTAGGCCGCGGCGTAATAGCAACGCAGTACGCTTGGGCGTTTGAAAACGCAGGCCATACGGTTGAGTTTTATGTTCGTGAAGGCAGGAAAGAACAATATGGATCCTATGTAAACTTGGAGTTATGGGATGCAAGGCAAAGCAAAAAAGACCGGATAGTCAAAGAGCAATGGCCTATTGTTATGCACGAAGAAATAAGGGAAAATCATGACTACGATCTCATATTCATGAGCGTTAATCCCGAACAGGTATCAAGCGCGGTTAAGTGCCTGGCACCGCGCGTGGGAAATGCAACAGTCCTATTTTTCAATAATTTCTGGCAAGATCCTCGATCAGCCGTTCAGCCGATTCCGCTCAGTCAAGTTGTTTATGGCTTCCCGGGTGCCGGCGGCGGATTTGAAGAAAACACGCTTTACGGCGGGCTTTATAAGACGGTTCAGTTTGGAACATTTGAAACAGAGCCTACCAAAAGGGATTTAGAAGTTCGTAAGCTTTTTACTCAGGCGGGCTTTAAGGTAATGGTTCAAAAAGATGTAAAAAGTTGGCTATGGAATCACTTCGTGTTCAACGCTGCAATGGAAGTTGAAGTATTAAAAAGCGGCAGTTTTGAAAAAGTGATTTCCTCACGCAAAGCGCTTGATGGTTTAGGCCGTAACTTAAAAGAAATGATCCCTGTATTAAAAGCAAAGGGTTCAAAACTCGATGTTATGACAAAAGTGTTGGGGGGCCTGCCGCCGAAAGTCGTCAGTTTTCTTATGAGTCACTTTTTTTTTTCTCCGAAAAGCATGCCCTATGCGCTTGTGGCGCATAACCGTTATAAAGTTGGCTATGCTGTTCAGGAAGTCATTGCAGATGCCAGAAAGTACGTAATAAAGGCGCCACGGCTTTTCGATGTAGAAAATTTAATTACAAAAAAATGAACAGAATACAACACGAGATCGTGTTTTGCTGCGGATAATGCAACTATTTATTCGATATGATTAGATATTATCCTCAATTATTACCAAGGCGAACCTCTGCAGTAATTATGTTCACTTAAAAAACGTACTGCACATCCAATTATAAAATTTTTCCTTCTCTTCTAGTTGCGGATAATGTGCTGAGTTCTCAAATATTATCATCTCATGTGGAGCCTGTCCGGTTAAACTTTTAAGGAATTCGTCTGCGGCTTCCGGTGAAGTCATACAATCATATTTACCCATTACAAAATATACAGGTATATCAATCTCAGTCACAATATCGGTAATCGGATTTTTCAGCGCTTCCGTAATCAATGCATCTTGATACTTGACCGATGCTACATAAAAACGAATTGCATCAAGCAAATTATACTCGCTGCAAAGTAGAAACCCTTTTATATAATCTAAGTTTTCATTGATATTACGGGCGGCGAATCCATATTTCCGTACATAATTTCGTGGTGTAATTTCCTTGCCTGTTGATATCGATTTTTCCAGGGCACTTAAATATATATCATCATCTGTATTTCCTTCTTCTTTCGCTGCATCAATACATTTTTTCAATCCATCCAACTCACTTTGTATAGTGTTTGACATTTGACCTATTCCTATATACGCACGATACAATTCTTGTTCTTTAGCCGCAGTCATTGCGGCAATGTATGTTCCATAGGAATGACCTATCAAAATTACTTGTTCCTGATGCAAATAGTCCTTGATATACTCCGTAAGCGCAATTAAATCATCCACATGAGTAGAGGCAGTTACACCGGAATAGTCAGTTCCAAACTCATACGATTTTCCACTTCCTCTTTGGTCGTAATGGATAATAGTAAATTCCTTTTCCAATAAATCTTGATATCCTCTAATATAAGGGATTTCCGAACAACATGGACCACCATGTACAAATACAATAATTGGATTATCCCGGTTGCACCCTCGTATCATAACCTCAATTTCTGTTTCGTTAATCTCGACTTTTCGTAACTCGCTAATGCTATTTTTATCAGTAATTTTAGGTGTCCATGTAGGAAAACATAACCCTGCAATAATCAATAACATCAATATTATGCCAAACCATTTAACTGCTTTTATTAATTTCCTAATAATTATTATTACTCCTTTCTGCTTAATTATAGAAAGTATTTTCAGCTGCTACTTGCGTTTTGTTTTAGAACATGTCTCCAATACAAATTACTGACTTTTTGAAAAATACCGTATAAACCACCACATTCACTTTCCGTGAATAGATGAAATTTTCAGTTTTTTTTACATTTGGACACTATCTTGACCAATCTACCCTATGCACATCTTCATTTACCTTTAGGTCGAGTGGTCATTATAATTGTCATTCAAGTATCTGGCAATTCCTTGGCGGAAACATCAAATTATATTTATTAAGTAAATAACTTTAAAGTTTCAATCATCATTGCGTAAGTAGTCAATAACTCCTATCCAAATATGATTTTTATCATATGTATTTTCTGTCTTGCAACAATCTATTTTGGTGTTTTCAATTATTTTATCCATCGAACACAGCCTGTTTCGGCTCAGTGTTGTAATACTGGTACATCCACCCAATAATCTGTACAGCATCCTTCCAGTCGTCCTCGTCAATATCCTTCACAAGGTGGGCGAGTACACTTTCCTGCTTGAGAATGTTGTTTGGCAATAGCATCTCGGTGTAGCTTCCGAGTTTTTCGAACATCTCCGGTAAGGCGGCGTTCAGCGCGTTGCACTGGGTTAGCAATAGATAACGGTAGAGTTCTTCTGTTTGGTTGGCGTTCAGCATTTCGGAAACTTTCGATTTGTCCAAACCTTCCAGTTCGAGATGCAGAACGTCCTTGAGAGTTTCGGGGTTGAAACCTCCACTAGCGTCCGAAAACACGCGGACATGGGTTGGCAGATAATCGTTGACCTCCATAAAGCTCAGAGCAACAAATCGGTTAAACCAAGTGTATGCCACTTCCTCAACTGCCTGCTCAAGGCCGTGTCTCTTTATTTCGCTGACAAAAGCTGTGCGTTGCCGCTTCTCGTCTGCAGACAGCACACGCCCGGCGATAACAGCGGCGTTTTCGTCGCCGTAGCCCTTGGCGCTAATTCCGTATTGATAGGCACGCTGCTTCACCTGTTCGATGAGTTCGTTGCGCGCCCAGATCGCTAATTTTTGTATGGCGTTTTTGTTCATATCAATGCCCCTCGCTTAATTTATCTGAATTCCGTCGTTTGACTCCAATGTGTCGTACAGCTTCTTGCGAATTGTTTCAAGGTATACATCCACTTCTTCTTTTGTTGTCAGCCTCTTGACAGGGAACACATCATAACGGCGCACCTGCACAATTTTTTGCTTCTTAGGCTTCTCTTCACCAGGAAGCTATGGCGTCTCATGAATGATGGCTTCAATCCACTTGCAAACTTGGTCTTTATAGTTTTGTAACTGGGTAATCATTGCGTCAAGCACAGTAAGGCTCGTTGCATCGGTGACTTTCTGCTTGTATTCGCTGAATCGGTCGTCAGCTTTTCGCACCTCTTCGCTCGCTTTGCTTCCAACACCAGCGAGTGTATGGACATCGCCCATACACAGAATAATGATACCGCGCACTTCCTCTTTCTTTTGCTCCAAAAGGATACCGTAGGCGGTCTTGATAGACTGCATCAGGTCTGAGAGATCTTTAATTCTTGTGTATGGCTTCGCCATACCAAGGATAGCGGAGACCTCACTGATTTTAGAGGTGGTGTCAGCGTCAGTTACGAAGTAGTCACGTTCATCTTGTAAACTTTTTTGTAATACCCTTGCAGAATCAAAGATAGTCCGTTGGGACTTGAAAAAGGTTTCAATTTCTTCCATGTCATCGGTCGCATCGAGCAAGTCATCTTGTTTGGCAAGAAGGCGCTTTAAGAGAGCCACATTGTCATTCTTTTGTGAGAGGACACCCGCCATCAGGTCGCGGGCGTTTTGCACGATGTCCTTTTGCGGATATCGGTCGTGGTTATATTCATTGAGCAGAGTTTCGTATCGCCCAAGTTTTGTGGACAGTGTGTCTTTGACAAACGCCACCAAGCCATCCTCATCTTCGGCGATACTCATTTGTCCGAGCCATTCACGCAAGAACTTG
>DAITPG010000011.1:0-20159 GCA_036833715.1 Eubacteriaceae bacterium
TTCCGAGAGAAGGGGCCTCCTCCTGAATGCCGCCGCTGTCCGTAAGGATCAAATACGCGCGGTTGAGCAGATTGTGAAAATCGATCACGTCCATTGGCTCGATCAGTTTGATGCGTTCGCAATCGCCGAAAATTTCATTGGCGGCTTCGACCACCAGCGGATTCAAATGAACCGGATAGACCATTTTGATATCTTCGTACTTTTCGATGATCCTTTTGATGGCACGGAACATGTTGCGCATCGTATCACCCAGATTCTCGCGCCTGTGCGCTGTCAGCACGATCAGCCTGCTGTCGTTTCCCGCCCAGTCGAGGATGTCATGCGTATAATCCGCTCGCACGGTCGTATGAAGGGCGTCGATTGCCGTGTTGCCCGTGACTACGATGGTTTCGGGCTTTTTGCCCTCGCCGATCAGGTTTTGCCTGCTTTGCTCGGTGGGCGCAAAATTCAGGTCGGCGACAAGCCCGATGAACTGGCGGTTGATCTCCTCCGGATAAGGGGAGTATTTATTGAAAGTGCGCAGTCCGGCCTCCACGTGCCCGATGGCCGTCTGATTGTAAAACGCCGCCAGAGCGCTCGCAAATGCCGTCGTCGTATCGCCGTGCACCAGTATGATATCGGGTTTGATCTCTTTAATGAGCCTGTCCATGCCTTCGGTTACGCGGGTAGTGATATCCACCAGTGTCTGTCCCTTGCGCATAATATCCAGATCGTAATCCGGTTCGATCTTAAACGCGTTCAGCACCTGGTCCAGCATTTCGCGGTGCTGCGCCGTCACGCAGACGATGGTTTCGATCTCGTCCCTTTTTTTCATTTCCTTGACCAACGGAGCCATTTTGATGGTTTCGGGCCGTGTCCCGAATATAAGCATTACTTTAATTTTCATAGTACTCTCATCGATTTATAATTAACGGTATGCGATTGAACAAAAAACCGATCTCAAGATCGATTTTTTTGAAAATTCTTATAAAGCTGCGGACAGGGCTTTTAGCGTCCCAATGGAAATATCCCCCACAACCGCGATATCCTCCGCCGTAAAAGCCAGCGGAAAATTGTCATCAAATAGGATCTGCGCCGATGGCGGAAATTCTTCGTCGCCGTCCCACATAATAAAATACATGTAAAAATTGCTGATAAACTCAAATTTATATGCGCTGTCGCCCATTTCGATCTTGGCAGCGCCGATTCCCTCCATCACTTTTTCAAACTTGTCCAGCTTATTGCCGAAGGCGTAGCTTAAACGCAGGATGCATCTGCCCTGAAAATTCGGATAATACACTTCTCCCCAGGGAATATCCCTGTAGGTCAGCAGCTTGCCCGTGGGGTTGGAATATCTGCCTTCAATGAAGAAACGCAGAATCAAAATCTTTGCCGCAAAATTTTCGCCGAGCGGGCCTTCATCCGTATAAATTTCGCCCCATGGATGGTCGATGTAATGCTGTTTATGCATCAAACGGAAAGAAAAACGTTTTTTCTCGCTGTCATAAGGGATATTCAACCGCTCGGAAGCCTCGATCGGATCCATCAGCGCAAACAGGCCTTTGTAATGTTCGTACGGGATTCTTTCCTTGTTGTTTTTTTCATATTGCATGTTTAAGATACCTCTTAAATAAAATTAACGTTTAGAGTTGATTCTTAAAAGAAACTTCGGCAATCGACCGAATAATGACAGAAATTGCCCGAAGCCACTCGCGTCATAAATTGAATGGGCGCGTATGTTGTTATTATAACATAAAACAGCCGATTATAAAGAATAATTGAACCTTTTTATCAAATCCTCTACATAGTATGGTATAATCGCATTATTAAACAAAGGAGTACGTGCATGAAAAGTATGACGGGGTTCGGAATGGCGGAATACGCCGACGAACAGGTGCAGATATCCGTTGAGATCAAGACCATCAATCACCGTTACAAGGATTTCAATATCAGAATTTCGCGAAAATTTGCGCCTCTCGAAGAGCTTATCCGCAAGCACATCAGCGATACGGTCAGCCGAGGACGGGTGGATGTGGGCGTAAAGATCAAAACCTTTCAGTCCGAAAACAATGCCATCAAATATGATGCAGAAGCGGCAAAAAAATATATGAACATTTTAACGCAGATCGGCAGCGATTTTCCCGGGATCGAAAATGACATCAAGATCACCGCGATCGCGCGCTTTCCCGATGTGATCGTCGCGGATGAGGAAGTGGTGGATATCAACGAGATGTGGCTCAAGGTAAAGCCCTGTCTGGATAAATCCCTGCTGATGCTGGATGCAAGCCGCGCGGACGAAGGGGAAACGCTTAAGCTGGATTTCATCAAACGCTGCAATTTGATCGATGCCGCGTGCGACGAAATCGAAAAATACTCTGCTGACATTCCCAAACTCTATTACCAGCAGCTGCTGAAGAGTGTGCAGAATTTTACATCCGGCGTGGTGGACGAGCAGAGGCTGCTGACAGAAATGGCAGTTTATGCCGACCGATGTAGCATTACGGAAGAATTGGTGCGCCTTAAAAGCCATCTTGCCAATTTTAAAAAGATCATAGGGCAAAACGAGCCCGTAGGCAGAAAGCTTGATTTTTTATTTCAGGAAATCAACCGCGAGGCCAACACCATCGCATCCAAATCAAACAGCTTCGAGATCAGCACCATCGTGGTGGAAATCAAAAGCGAACTAGAGAAAATGAGAGAACAGATCCAAAATATCGAATAAAGGCATAAGGAGAACCCATGAAGGGAAATTTATTCGTAGTGTCCGGCCCTTCCGGATGCGGGAAAAGCACCATCTGTAAAGCGGTAATACAAAAAGACCCAACAATCAAACTGTCGGTTTCCGCAACCACCCGCCTTCCGCGCGAAGGCGAACGGGACGGCGTTGAATATTATTTTTTAAGCAAAGAAGAATTCGAAAGGAAAATTGAGCTTGATGAATTTTATGAATACGCTAAAATCTTTGAAAATTATTACGGCACGCCCAAGCAGCCCGTCATCGAAATGCTGGAGCAGGGCAAGGATGTGATTTTGGAGATCGATATCCAAGGCGCGCGCCAGATCGATGACGCCGTGCCGGAAACCATACTCATCTTCATTATGCCGCCGTCCATCGAGGAGCTCGGCGACAGATTGGGAAAACGCAATTCCGAAACCCGAGAACAATATCAGATGCGCATGGAACACGCCGCAGAGGAGATCGCAAAAAAAGAGCTCTATGACCACATAGTCGTCAATGCGGTGCTTGAAGATGCGGTGCGGGATGTACTTTTTATCATTCATTCCT
Organism: Eubacteriaceae bacterium; assembly: GCA_036833715.1. Classification (GTDB taxonomy): domain Bacteria; phylum Bacillota; class Clostridia; order Eubacteriales; family Anaerofustaceae; genus JBGMEA01. The sequence goes on from DAITPG010000011.1 coordinate 3,266, forward strand.
ATCGAAGCCAGCCTGTTACGACGCAAATGTAATTTGCCGGAGGGAGCATGCAAAAAAAGATCCGTGAATTTTTACTTTTAAACGTAGGCCTTATGATTGTATCAGCCGGCATTGCTTATTTTAAATCACCCAATAACTTTGCCACGGGCGGGGTATCCGGCATCAGCATTATTGTTTTGCATTTTATGCCGCAGGTCAATTTGGGCATTTATATCTTTATCATCAATATGATTTTTGAGCTGCTCGCGCTCGCTTTTTTGGGCAAGGCTTTCGCGCTCAAAACTTTATACTCCAGTTTCGCCGTATCCTTTTATGTTTGGCTGCTGACTGTTATCCATCCCATGAGCGCGCCTTTTACGCAGGATACCATGCTGGAATTGATTTTTGCCATTATTCTGCCAGCTATCGGTTCGGCCATCGTGTTTAATTTAAACTCTTCCACCGGGGGCACGGACATACTCGCAAAGATACTCAGCAAATATTCCTCGATCAATATCGGGATATCGCTTTTTTTATCCGACCTTGCCATTGTTGTGGCTGCCGGCTTTGTATTCGGCATCCGCACCGGACTTTACTGCGCGCTGGGACTGCTTATGAAAGGTACGCTGGTCGATCTTGTGATCGACGGATTGCGCATTAAAAAAGTGGTCACCATCATCAGCTGCAAACATAAGGATATTTTGCAGTATATTATGGTCACCATTCACCGAGGCGCAACTTTGTATAAAGCCTGGGGCGCATACACCAATAATGAGGAAGACGTGATCATGACCGTACTCTCGCGCAGACAGGCGGTAGCCCTGCGAAATTATATCCGCAGCGTCGATCCCGAAGCCTTCATTACCATCACCAATTCCTCCGAGATCATCGGCAAAGGGTTTGTGAGTATTTAATAACTACAGGCTCATATAAGCGAAAGTGTATGAAACGAGCTTAACTAAAAGAAGCCGCATGCTGTTGAAGTGATGGATCAATAGCGGATAGAAAGCGGTCGAATCAATATTTCTCCATAACGGCTCCGATATAAGGGCTGTTTTTTTCTTAAGCAGTAAGCAAATAATATGCAAAGTGCATAATAAAATACAATACGATAAAGCCGAGAATCAATACGATGCGGTAATTGGATACGCCCAGTCTTCTTTCCACCGCTTTCAGCGGTGTCTTATCGGGGCCGGCGCATAGAAACATGTAATTGGCTTTCACCTTGTAATTGGTGATGCCCGCCAAAATCAGCATGATCATAAAGATGACGGCAAAATGCGGAAAATAACTGACATCGGGCCGAAAACCAAAAAAAATCAAGGGAATGATCGGCGTTAAGATCAGAGCTGTATGGGAATAATAATATTCAATGGACCTGAAATTAAAATGCGGATATCTGCCCGCGTCGGCTTCGGGGAACACCAACGCCATCAAAGCAGCCAGAGGCGACATCGCAAATACAAAATCGAGTACGGCGGGATTCATCGTCCATGCTCCCCAGAAGCATAACAGCACGTTGTAGCTGCATAGATGAAACGGCAGGCCGTAGTTGGCCCTAAAGCTTTTTTGCACAAAAAGATAATTCGCCACACGCAGGGTGATTACAAGCAGATTAATCGAAGCCATGCATCGAAAAATAATTGTATTCACCTGCGCGGAGGAGTTTGCCATCACCCAAAAGAGCGCCAGGCTTGCCGCTATGCAAATCAAAAGAGCGTCGATCTGTTTTCTGTCAAAAATGCTTATTTTATGTGAAGGATGATACCCTTCCTCTTTTAAAAATTTCATTCAAAGCTACCGAACCTATCCGTTCGTACGGATTTCGCATTCATTTTTTATTAACGTGGCACATTCTTCATTATATCTCATAAAGTATGATATACTAATAGCATAAGCTAAATTCCATTATTTTAACTTAAGGATGACTCAATGATAAAACTCATAATATTTGATTTTGACGGCACTTTAGCGGACACCGAGCGGTGGACGCTGGACATCTACAACGAACTGGCAGTTAAGTACGGTTACCCTGCCTTGACATTGGAAGAATTTGAAGAGATGAAAAAAATGCCGCTCAATAAAATCATTGCATCCTATGAAATACCCTACACTAAAATGTTCTCGCTTCTCAAAGAAGGGCAGAAGATCCTTAAAAAACACATCAATGATGTTTCCGCTTTTGAACCCGATCTGAAAGCAATTTTGATAAAGATCGGAAAAATGGTGGGCGCCGTAGGGATCATTTCCTCAAACACAAAGAAAAACATTCGCAGATTCTGTAAAAATAAAGATATCGATAATATTGACTTCATTATTTCATCGCCTTTGTTTACAAAGGAAGTCAAAATTTTCCATATCCTCAACCGCTACAAGATCCATCCGCAGCAGGCCTTATATGTGGGCGATGAAGTCCGCGACATTGAATCATCCAAAAAAGCGGGCGTACAGGTTGCAGCGGCAACCTGGGGATATAACGACCGGATACTGCTGGAGCAGGCAAAGCCGGACTATCTTATCGACAACATCAACGATCTGCTTGATATTATTCGGGGCGAAAATACCGCGAATACCTTGTCTTAATTAAATCAGAGAATAAAGCTCGGTGTCGAATCCAGGGTATGCAGACGGACATAGCGTTCCAGCTCTTCATACCTTTTTTCTTTGGCCAGCTCCAATATTCGCAAATGCTCGTCGTAGGATTGTATCTGCTTGTCTTCCGGAAAAAAAAGGTTATTTTCAAAACGTGTCCATTTCATCCATGTATCCTTTACCAGATTGCGGATCATTTCAAATGGGATCGCGTTGGCCATGGCCAGATGAAACTGCTGATTGAGTTCGCTGAAGCGGGAGGTATCTTTGGACAGCGCGGCAATTTTTATTTCTTCGTTGACTTTTATTAATTCCTCGTAATCCTTTTCCGTGAGATGATCCGCGCTCAGCCTTGTCGCGTAAGATCCCATGATTGATATGATCATATGCAGCTGCAAAATATCGCAGGGCTCATATTTAGTAACCACCGCGCCGTGATTGGCGATCATCTGCACCAACCCCTCGCTTTCCAGCCTGCGCAAAGCCTCTCTTACAGGTATATCGCTGACTTTATTGCTTTTTGCAATATTGCTGATGACGATACGGTCGCCTTGCTTATATGTTCCTTTGAGTATGGATTCCACGATCTGCTCATAGATCAAATCCACCTTGCTTTTAAATTTCATATGGTCTGCAACCCTCATTTCCCGATTCTGTCATTTCCGCTGTTGTCGAAATATCAACCGTTCTTATGTTTTTATTTCATATCCTATATTATATATCATAAACAGGTAATTCCATTACATGTAAAGTCTGATTTTTATGTAAATACTTATTTATCAAAGTTTGCACTTCATCTTAACACCTTTCCGCAACAAAGTGAGTTCAACGATTTGAACAGTTCAATTTTTGGTGCGAAAAAACACGCCGCGAAAGCAGCGTGTCAAAATTGCCGAAGCATTACTGAAGAATCGGTCACTATAAATATCGGATCATCGGCTGAAGAATTCCTCCAGACACAAATTGTTGTCATGCAGATAGGTTGCAAACTCTATACCCACGTAGCGCAGGTGCGACGGAGAATACGAATGCCCCGTCTGGCTTTCCTTATCCGCGGGATAACGGACGATGTAGCCGTATTTATAAGCGTTTTGTACAAGCCATTGGCCTTCTTTGCTGTTGGCAAATCGGCTGCTTGTCGAATAATCAGAGCTGATGCTGGTCACATCCAGCGCATACCCGGTTTGATGCTCGGGATCGGAGGACGAATAGCCTGCGTAGCCTTTGACCGCAATTAAGATCAAGCTCCCTTTTTTGGCAGCCGTAAACATTTCTTCCGCCGCGCTTGCCGCGTCGCCGCAAAGAGATACGCTGCCCGACTGGTATTTGATGCTGGGAGCTCGCAAAGATTTAGGTACATAATCCGAAGGCATTTTTCGGTTCGAATTAAGAAGCACGGCAATATTGTCGGCGTTGGTGACAACCCCGTTTGAATCGACGGTATCCTCAAGAGAATAGGCGATGATAAAATCGTATACCTTTTCTTTTGAACCGTATTTCATAGAAATTTTTAAAAGCTTACCCACTTGGGCGTCTTCTTTAATCTTAATGACGTTGTAACTGGGTCTGTCACAAAGCGCTACATCCGAAAAACGCATCGCAAGGTCCGACTTGTCCTCGATTTCGCCGCGGGCAGATTTGCCGTCTTTATCGGTATATTGTACAGCGATGTCAAAGGTAAAGGTTTCACCGGGTGCAAGGATCGCATCCGTGATCTCCGGAAATACGATCTGTTCATCCAGTACGCCTTTTAAAACCGTACCGTTGATTTCCTTTGCTTTAAACGCAGGGATATTGTAATACGCCACCGCAAATGTCGCCAACATGGTCAAAACAAAAGTCGATATGATGATAGTTTTGCGGGATTTAAGTTGGGTATTGGGCTTGGTTTGTTCTGATCTTCTCATGAAAAAATGCTCCGTTTTTTGTTTTTGTTCGATTCCCCTCTCGATCCACACAACAAAAAATGATTGCGGCAAATGGTGTCAATATTTCGATAAGATCTTTATGTATGTAGGTTTGTCCGAATGACCGGAATTCAACCGCCGATCCGCTGCAGTACTTTTTTAATGATCATCGGCGCCTGTCTGCATTTTTCTTCCGAAATCGCGCATAAGGCCAGCCTTAAGCCGTTTTGAAGCGGCACGGCAAACAGTTTTTCTTCGATGAGCCCTTCGCAAAGCGCGTTGGGATCCTTGCAAGGGATACTCACAAAAAAGCCGTCGCAGTAATTCGTAATCGGCAGCTCCGCCTCGGCGGCGGCATCAAGAAATGCGTCACCGCGGCGTTTGAGCAGCTCACGGTATTGGTCCCGTTCTTTTTCAACGACATCGTACAACTCTGGGTCGGAATAAATATTAGCGATCACCTGCATGGCGCCCCGTGTGCCGTTGGACCAGGTCCCTCTGTTGGAGTGGGCGCAGGAGTAGAAAAATTCCTCGGCAAGAGCTTCAACGGATGTGACGCAGAGTATAGCGCCGTTACGCAGCCCGTACATCGTGTAGCTTTTGGATGCTGAATAAGCAAACAGCGTTAAGATATTTTCCGGCAGCCCGCCGAATTTTTCCATAAAAACGCGGCTTTCTTTCGCGGAAAAATCGATATAGGCCACATCCACGGCAAAAATAATCTTTTTATCCTTGTCTTTCGCATGCTCCAAGGCCAGCGCGATGATCCTGTCCCATTCCTCATCGCTGATGGTATAGCCCGTTGGGTTATGCGCCGGCGTATTGAGTATCACAACCAGGCGTTTTTGCTTGTTTAAGTAATATTCAAATTTTTCTTTATAGCTTTCAAAATCAAAGCGGTTGTCTTTGTCAAACAGATTAAAGGTGTCCAGCTTTCTGTCGTATTCCTTGGCAATGGTTTCATACGGAGACCAAAACCAGTTAGCTGTAATAAACGTATCGCCTTCGTCCGTGAAGTTATAGACGGCATGTCGGATAGCTCCGGTGCCTCCGGGCGTGGCTACGGCTTTAATGAAACCCTTAGGCTTATGATCCATAAAACAGGCTTTAATGACGGCTTCTAAAAAGACGGGTTCGCCTTCCAATGAAGCGTACGCAGCTATGAGACTGTTGTCCAAGCCCTTAAAATGATCAAAAACCGTCTGAAAAGTAATGAGTTTCCCTTCGTCGTCGAGCAAAGCGCCGATCGTGGAATTAATGATGTTTTTGTCTCCGTAAACGGCGGCTGCTTTTTTGGCTCTTCCTGCCAATCCGAATATAATATCCGATTCCTGCGGACGTATCGCATGGTCCGCTACCATATGAAAGCTCATGGCTGCACCTCATCTTTTCATATTTTATCATAATTTTTTTTTGTTACATAATAATTACAATTAAAACTGCAAATTGTTTTTAAATGATTCGAATCAATTTACATGATTTTCTTCATTTAATGACATCGATTTCCATTTTACCTGATTTTTGCTCCGCTTCCGATGTCATTTTCTGAAGATATAAAGGTCAGCCCGTTTTCGTTTTCGGCCATTAAAAGCATTCCTTCGGATACAACCCCGCGCAGTTTTGCGGGCTTTAAGTTCGCCACCACAACCACGCGTTTGCCTACGAGTTCCTCAGCTGAGAAATACTTGGCGATGCCGGATACGATCTGTCTTAACGTATCTCCAACCTGCACTTGAAGCACATAAAGCTTATCCGCGTCCGGATGCTTTGCCGCTTCGACGATTTGACCCGTCAACAGCGATACTTTCGCGAATTCTTCAATGGTGATCTCGGCGACTTCGTGCTTGATCTCGGTCTTCGGTTCGGACTTGACGGCGGCGGGCGGAGCGATCTTTTTTTCGATCTCGTCCATTTTTGCTTTGGGATCGATGCGTTCAAACAATATCTGGGCCTCGCTGAGTTGCGTGCCGGGTTTGAGTCCGTCAAAGCCGGAGAGCGTATCGAATTCAACGGCATCGGTATTTAAAATACGCAATATCTTTTGCGCGGTCTCAGGCAGAAAAGCGCCCAGCAAAATACCGCTGACACGGATGCATTCCAGCAGATTATAAAGAACAGTTCCAAGGCGCTGGCGTTTATCGGGGTTTTTGGCCAGCAGCCACGGCGCGGTTTCATCAATGTATTTATTGCAGCGGCGCAGCAGGTTAAAGATGATCTGCAAAGAGTCCGCTACGCGAAGCTCATGCATTTTGTCCGCGATCTGCGCGGGAGCGGCCTTGGCAAGCTCTATCAGCTCACGGTCGATCTCCTCAAGCGAGCCCTGAGACGGTACAACGCCGCCGAAATATTGCTTCGTCATCGCCGCCGTACGGTTGACGAGATTGCCGAGGATATTCACAAGCTCGCCGTTGAAACGCTCGATCAACAATTCGTACGTAAGCGAGCCATCCTGCGCAAACGGCATTTCGCGCAGCAGATAATAGCGCACCGCGTCCACGCCGAATAAATCGGCCAGATCGTCCGCGTAGATCACGTTGCCCTTGGATTTGCTCATCTTGCCTTCGCCGATCATCAGCCAGGGATGCCCGAAGACCTTTTTGGGAAGCGGTACACCCAGCGCCATCAGCATGATCGGCCAATAGATCGTATGAAAACGCAGAATATCCTTACCGATCAAATGGATATCCGCCGGCCAGTATTTTTTATACAGTTCGCCGTGGTTGCCGTCGGGGTCATAACCCAAAAACGTGATATAATTGCTGAGCGCGTCGATCCAAACGTAGACGACGTGCCCCGGGTCGAAATCGACGGGAATCCCCCAACTGAAGGAAGTGCGCGACACGCAAAGGTCTTTTAGTCCCGGTTTGATGAAGTTATTGATCATCTCGTTTTTGCGGGATTCCGGCTGAATGAATTCGGGATGCGTTTCGATATGGTCGGCCAGCTTTGGGGCATATTTTTCCATTCTGAAGAAATAGGCTTCTTCCTTGGCATAGCTTACTTCGCCGCCGCAGTCGGGGCATTTGCCCTCGGTTAGCTGGCTTTCGGTAAAGAAAGATTCACAGGGGCTGCAGTACATTCCCTCATAGGTTCCCTTGTATATGTCGCCCTGTTCATACAGCTTCTTGAAGATTTTCTGCACGGTTTTTTTATGGGCGGGATCTGTCGTGCGCACAAACTGGTCGTAGCTGGTGTTCATTTTATCCCAGTTGCGTTTGATCTCCGACGCGGTATTATCCACAAAATCCTGCGGGCTGACACCGGCATCTTCCGCCTTCATCTGTATTTTTTGCCCGTGCTCGTCGGTGCCCGTCTGCAAAAAAACATCGTAGCCGTAAAGGCGCATAAAGCGGGCGATCGCGTCCGCAAGCACAATCTCATATACGTTGCCGATATGCGGTTTGCCGGATGTGTAGGCGATGGCCGTTGTGATGTAATAAGGTTTTTTATCCATATATAACTCCTTTTTTACGGTTTGAGATCAACAAGATCGATCTTAGCTTGCTGGCAAAGTCAGCTCGGAATGAGTCCGCTAATTTATCAGGCAGAGCTAGATAAATTAAGGACACTTTGTGTTTCCGGCTTTCGGCAGCCTGAACTGCACCAGCAGTACAGTAACCATTTTTCTTAACAAAAAAAACGCCCGATAAGGGACGGAGTTTTTCCGCGGTACCACCCTCATTGACGTTTAAGTCCACTCTTGCGCATGTAACGCATGCCTGCGTCTGTGCTTAAAATCTTCGGCACAAAAGCTCCGAAACCATCTTCTCCGCATCAAACCTGCCTGCTTTCACCCTGCGCAGCTCTCTGTAAAATCCTTTGCGGTTACTCTTTTCATCATCGCCGGTAGATCAATTATACATTTCAATTAATCATTTGTAAATATGTTTGGTTCGGTTATTGAAAATTGATAAATTTAATTACTCATTATAAATAATGATTTTGCCTATAACATCATTATTGGGTTTTGAAAATTCGTCAAAAGCTTTATCAATATTTTTTAAGGGATATTTTGCGTGGAACATTTTTTCATCGATTTTTAAATCACCAAGTTTAAAATGTTCAGCAGTCATTTCCCATTCCTTTCCGGGAAAAGGAGTTGAATAAGACATCCAAGATCCGGTAAGATTAAACTCTTTTCTATTCATTTGTTCCCAAATTTCCGGCGAAAATACTAATTCTTTTGTAGGTGTGCCGATAAAGCAAATATTTGCTTTATTTGCAGCCAATCGAAATGCTAATTGCATGGTATCGGTTGATCCTGCTGTTTCAAAAACATAATCGTAGCCTTCAATATCAAAACTATCATAATAATTTTCATCAAGAATACTGATTACTTGATCCGCTCCAAATTTCTCCGACAATGTTAGCCGACTCTTATTTCTACCTACAATCACAATTTTTTTTGCATTCAATATTTTTAGCCATTGAAGTACAAACAAACCTATGGTACCACCGCCTAAAATTACAGCGGTTTTATCCGGTAGAAATTTATTTAAAAATATTCCATGTAATGCAACTGTACTCGGCTCAAACATTGCCGCTGTATCAAACGGTATAGATTTGTCAATTTTGATAACGTTAGTCTTTGGCACAACAACATATTCCGCCATAGCCCCTTGCTGCCTTGAACCAATAAAACTGTAATGTTTGCAAAGAGAATAATTCCCTCGGATACAATCATCACAATTAAAACACGGAATCAAAGGAATCCCTACAACATGATCACCAACATGTAAACTTTCTACATTTTTACCAATACCCTCAATAACCCCTGAAAATTCATGCCCAAGCACCATTGGATACGTTCTGGCACCATGTTTAAAAACTCTAGGCAAATCAGAACCACAAATACCCACAGCCTCCACTTTAATTCTAACCGAATCATCAGTAATTTCGGGCATATCCATATCAACATATTTAACATTATTATTCGAAAATAAAATCCCAGCCTTCATCCAATTGCCTTTCTCAATGTGTAAAAATTTTATTCACCATGTAATTGTATTTAACCGCATAATTATAATCTTCTATAACTTGAACAATTGCATCTTTCACTAATTCGCGCGCGGTTAAGGGCAAACTTCCATCCCGAACTTTAATGAATTGGTTAGGCATATATTGATGTAATATATGTAGCGGAATATTTACAGTATCTATATTGTCTAATAACTTTGTTATGGCCGCATCAACCTCTGAAATTGAAAAATAATATCTCGACCTATCAGAAAAGCTATATTTTCTTGCAAGCATTTGGTCGCGCTCATTACCGTAATAATAATTAGTCCAATTCTTAGGATTATCATTCATTGCCTTTTCAAGGATTTCAATAAAATTAGCTTTTTGTGAAGCATCGTCTATTAATTCATTTTCTATAAAACTCAATGAATAAATTGCTTCTCTAAGCGCATGCGTTAATGCCGGCCCAACCTTTATAATTGCTATTCCGTCTTCCACCATTTCTTTTAGCTTTGATGGCGGCTGATAGTCAGTTGAATGCCCTTCAAAAACAATATTAGGATATTTATCAAGCATTTGACATAATTTCATTGCTTCCAAACGGTTGTAAATATGAATATCGCTATTACCGAATTCGACTCCCGGTTGTACGACAATACCAATTATGTGATCCCAAGCGCTATTCAAACCCAGTTCAAAAAATTTCTTTTTGTACGCTAATATGGTATTCTCAAAATCTTCAGGATCAGTTACTTTCATCTTTTCATTCGAATCTTGAATCCCACCAGGGATAGGGACCTCGCTCCCGATAATAAATACTGGGTGTACAGCATTTGGATCGCGCATTAACAGCTCTTTAAATGCTTTTTCACATTCCATATATAAAATCGCTCCGCGTTCTGCTATAGTCTCAGTATCTAAAGGAAAATCTTGGGGGTCGTCCCGTAACTTCATACTTGTATCTAAATGTATTTTAGTATAGCTTGCTAATACACTTTGCCTTACCAATTCTTTTGCATTCTCCATTGCAACTTCGTTAGGCAAATTAATCCAAGGTAATGGGCCTAGGTGATCTCCGCCAAGAACTATCTGGTTTTTATCAAAGTTTATTTTATCGGCAATCGAATAGACATAATCTCTAAAATCGTTTGAGGTCATTGCCATATAGCCACCAAATTGATTTACTTGATTAGATGTCGCTTCAATAACAACAGTATCATCGAACCTTTTCGCCTGTTCCATTATTGCTTCAATTACAATCTTATTGGCGCTGCAAAAAGAAGGAATACCGGAATGAATGCCAAGTTTTCTTTTTTCAAGAATATTTAATAATTTATTTTTCAAAAGCTGTTTCCTCCTTAAAAAAATAATTGGTCGCTAATTCTTTAAAAATTTTCATATCTTTTGGATAAGTAATTTTCAGGTTGACTATATTGGCCTCGACAACAAACATATCGATACCGTGAGACAACGCCATAGCACCGGCAGAAGTCATTTTATCAAGTTGTTCTTGGGATGAATTCATATATATATCATGTATGTTTCTAAACCTAAATGCTTCAGGAGAAGCTCCTGCTACAATATTTTTGCGTTCGACAACTTCTTGTATCATATTATTTGAGCCAATCTTATACACCGTATCATAATTGTAAGCAGCCAGTGTCGCTGCCCCATATTTTTGAACAGCGTCGATGGTTTCCAAGGTACCCTGCTCGTCCACATAAGGATGCGTTGCATCATGTATTAATATTATATCATCGTCTTTTGAAAATTTTGAGGCACATATTAAACCATTCTTTACAGATTCACTTCTTGTTGAACCACCGCTTACTACATCAATAACTTTATGACAATTAAAAATTTTGCTCCATTGACGAACATAATCAATCCAATCATAATGAGAAACTATGATAATATTCTCAATGGCAGCTATTTTATTATATTCTTTTAAGATATAAGCAAAAATCGGAACATCGTTAACTTGCAGATATTGTTTTGGTATATCTGCTCCAAATCTCGTTCCTGATCCACCCATCATCATTAATAAAGTATTCATAATATCAACCCCCTAATGTTTTAAATGTTTATTTACTAATTTAGATATCTTATGCAGACTTGATTCCCCAGTTATATGTATATTTTGGGCTATAAATCTTTTTAATTTATCAAAATCATACGTATTATCATCGATAAGATCTGCTATTTTTTTAGGATCAGATGTAAATAATCCGGGAGCATCTTGCTCAATATCGAAATTAAGTTCTCTCCTAAGTCGATAACAATCCCAATCATAAGCGTAAAAATATAATGGAATTTCAAGTAAGCCTGCCTCATAAATAACGCTTGAATAATCGCTTATCACATAATCCGCAATAAAAAGACTGTCAAAAGTGCTTTCTTTTATATGGAAAGAATTTAACTTAATACTTTCCTTACTGCTTAAAGGATGTAATTTAATAATTAAATTATATTTTTGCTTGTCAATTACATCAATTAATCGTTGGATAGCAATAGTTTCATCATCTTGATTTTTTCTAAATGTCGGACAATAAATAATATTTTCTTTGCTTCCTAAATCAGGATATTTTTTTAATAACTCCTCCTTTTTTTGCTTTCTGTATGCCTTATCCATTAACAAATCAACTTTAGGAAGCGGTATTTCAATGATTTTGTCAGATTCAATTTTAAAGCCCTCAATAAAGTCATTTTTAAAATTCAAAGATGAAATAAGAGCGTAATCGTAATTCCTATGCATTTTCATCAATTCAGCAAATTTCTTCTTTGTGCCTTCGGGTTTATCAACCATTGCCCAACCAAACTTCTTCATGCTTCCTAAGGCATGCCAAATTTGTACAACCAATAAGCTCTTCTTGTGTTCAAGTAAGCTGATAACTATATTATAGGAATCTAGTATTGCCAATTGAGCACGTGCAATGTGGTACATTTGGATTATAAGATTAAATCCATATTTTAGCTTATTTTTGAATTTGATTTTTTCTTTAAATTGAAACTTCTTTGTTAAAACTATAATTTTATAATCAGGAAAATCCGCTTTAAATTTTTCTATCAATAAGATAAAATCAATACTTGGTTTATCGGATTGTCTGCTTAAAAAAACTATACGTTTATCCGTAGGAAATAATCGCATCAAAGAATACAAAATTTTCAAGACGGAAATAAACAATTGCACTATCCAATTTTTCATGTTGTTTCTTTTAACAATATTGTATCGATAACAATATCACTTGCTAACTTCCCTCTTTCAAAGCATTTATCGACAAAAAAATTGTCTAACTTGTCAATTTCAAAATCCTGTTCCTTCAAAGCCTTTAATAAAGAATCAAATGACTTACAAATTTTACCCGGCGCAACCTTTTCAATCGGGCGGTGCACGCCCCTTGTTGCTTCATAATATGTTTTGTCATATACATAAAATAAAATGGGCTTTTTAAGTAATGCAAAGTCGTAAAAACATGAAGAGTAATCGGTAATCAATATATCTGTTATGTAAAACAAGTCATTGATGTTTATATCTTTGACTTCAAACATTAAACGCTTATATTCCTCTGGTATCGGAACCGGTTCTTGTATAAAATGATGCATTTTAAAAATAATCACCGTTTTACTTTCCAAACAAAACTCGGCCAATTTATCATAATCAATCTTTGAATAATCGTAACTAGCTGATTTTTGGTCATATCCTCTATATGTTGGTGCAAATAAAATAATTCGCTTTTCAGATAACATCGGATATCTTTGATGAAAATCTTGACGAAATTGAATTTGAATTGATTCCTCAAGAAAATGATCCAATCTAGGCAAACCTGACGCAATCAAACTATCCGTTGCAACCCCCCATACTTCGCTATATAATTCTTTAAGTTCATTACACCCAACTAAACCGAAAGTATATTTTCTATGGCTGGAAATATATGGATGCGGCGAACCGGTTATCCCAAATCTTCCGTATCCCACCAATTTAAATCCGAAACCTGCATGCCATGTTTGTATCAATTTAGTTTTTTTATTTAAATTTAAAAATGAAAAAATGTTGGTATAATCATCCAAAAAAATATAATTCTGTTTGGCAATTAACGCTGTTAATTTTAACCAGCTGAAAATGGTATATTTTTTATCATAAATATTACGAAAAGAATAACTGATGTTGAACTGTTCCGTCAAATTTCTTTCTTTAAGTCTATAATCGATGGCTTTCAGATTTTCAGATATTTTAAAACGATTTTCGGACATAAAAAGTACATTTTTTTTACTTTTATTATAAAATAAAACTACTAACTTATAATAAATATTTAATAAGAAAGCAGCAGAATATTTTAAAGTTCGCGTGAAGGTATCTTGTAGATTTTTTGATTCTAATAAAATATGTCGTTTCTTTGGATGCTTATTAAGCATCATAAAACAAGTTTCTAGTCCTAAACACAAAGTGCCTTTATGCGTAAACACAAAAAAATTAACGAGATAGGAATAATTATTTTCAGAATACTTAAAAATTCTAGCGTGGTCCTCATAAGTAACTATGATTTCATCTGAAACAGATACTGGTAAACTTGTTTCAGCATTGATTATACGATATTTTGAAGCTTCTGCTATATTAATGCCGTCTGCGATAACGATATTCAATTTTGCCCGATAAATATGATCATTAAGTCTTTCATTATAAAATAAATATAATTTTTTTTTATCACTCTTATTTTCAAGAGCCAACCGGATTGGGGTATCAGAAATATACTCAATAAAAAGATATGTTCTCTTCCAAAATAAGTTTTGCACTAATACATGATCTTTCAAAACGAACACCCACCTCATATAATGTCATGTTTATCTAAAATAAACGTAAAATATATTTTATAGGCATGATTATAACAAATATTTTAATATAAGTAAAGGTTTTTGAAATTTTGCATTTAATTTAAATTGAATAAGTGATATTTATATACAAGTTCCGAGTTATTTATAAATTGACAACAATCATGTTTTATGGTAAGATTCTTGTAAATTTCTATTATTGTAGAAGTTTGTATAAATTTGTCAGGAATCAGTAAGGGATGTGTATGATGGAGCAAAAGAGAAGAAGTTTTGGAGAAAAAATTGTAAGAGCAATTGTGGAAGAAAGGTTCGGCAAAACAGTAAGGAATTTTTTAAAAAAAATACCACCCTATCTCGCGAGAAGGACAAATAAATTTATAGGTAATATTGCAAGGCGATTTATCAGCTTAAGCACCAAAGTAAACAAAAATAAAATATTTTTTATAACTTTTCAGGGAGATTATACCTGCAATCCAAAATACATAACGGAAGCAATCCTAAGGCAGCAACTGCCTTTTGATTTAGTTTGGTCCGCAAGAAAGACTTCACTCAGTGATCCTGATCATTTCCCTGACGGAGTTCGGGCTGTGAATCAATATTCGTACGATATGCAAAAAGAATTGGCATCAGCCAAAATAATTATTTGCAATTCAGTAGAATTTTCAAAAAGATTTCTGCCATTAAAAAGAAATCAAATTCTAATTCAAACTTGGCATGGTTCTCTTGGGATAAAACGTTTTGACAAAAAACATAATCACGGCAAGGATTGGGTCAAAGCGGCGACATACAATGGAAAAGTGGCTTCCTTTTGTATCTCAAACAGTGATTTTGAAAATAAAGTCTACAGAGAAACATTTTGGGAAAAAACACCGCTATGGGAATTCGGTCATCCGAGAAATGACATTTTGGTAAAAGCCGAAGATAGTACGATTAGTATAATAAAACAAAAAATTATAGAAAGTTATCCAGATTTGGATCCTGATAAGAAAGTCGTGCTATATGCCCCAACCTTCCGCGATTCCCATAAGTTCGGCTATTATAAAATCAATAAAAACCTTTTACTTGAATCATTACAAGAAAGATTCGGCGGGGAGTGGCAGCTTTTAACAAGATATCATCCCACCGTGCGCGCGCTGGCAAGTAAGTATAGGATTGATAAAGGGATAGACGTTTCGAGTTATCCTGATATGCAGGAATTACTTTTAATTGCGGATGTTGGCATCACCGATTATTCGAGTTGGATATTTGATTTTATGTTAAGCAAAAAACCAGGGTTTATTTTTGCAACCGATATAAAAAATTATTATACTGAAAGAGGTTTCTACTATCCGTTGGAGACAACACCTTTTCCAATTTCAACAAATAACGATGAATTATATTACAATATTATGCTATTTGATGAAAATGATTATGAAAAAAAATTAATTGCGTTTTTAAAACAAAAAGGATGCTTTGAAACAGGGAATGCAAGCAACCTTACAGCTGAAAAAATTAAAATGCTTATGAAATATAATTAAGAAATAATAGTATTTTAAGTGGGGATAATTATGAAAACAACAAAGAATGGATCGATTGAATTTTTACGCTTTATGTTTGCAATGATGATTCTAATTTTTCATGCACAAGTTATTGTAAAAACTCCAAATCCTTTGTTTGTTAATGGATATTTTGGGGTAGAATTCTTTTTTATTGTTTCAGGGTTTTTGATGGCTAGTTCAGCTTATAAGTCCAGTTTTTCAGAACATCAAGAAAATGATGTATTTCAATTTGTCTGGAAAAAATATAAATCAATATTCCCATATCATATTTTTGCATTCTCGCTCGCTTTTGTTAGTAAAGTTATAATGGGTGCCTTACTTTTGAAGCAAATAATAGAATTATTATTTGCTTCAATTCCTGAATTTCTATTGATTGAAATGGCCGGTATTGGCATGGACATGGCAAACGTAAACGGAATTGAATGGTACGTTTCATCTATGATTATTGCAACTTTTATTATGTATCCTTTTCTCAGAAAAAATTATAAATCTTTTGTTTCAGTTACTGCGCCATTGCTAGTCTTATTTTTAACAGGATGGTTATTTAAAGAAAATAATCAGACTTTAAATGCAACTATTGTTTGGACGGGTTTAGTTTGTAAAGGAATTTTAAGAGCAATCGCTGAGATGGCACTGGGATGTATTTGCTTTGAATTAAGCAAAAAATTAAAGAATGAAAACTTAAAAAGAATTTACCGATGGATCGTAAGCATAGTTGAGATAGCATGTTACATTGCAGTTTTTTATTACGCAAATTCAAATTGGGATTCAAAAATTGAATTTGGTATGTTATTTGTCTTAGCAATTGGCGTTATAATTTCATTTAGCGGACAAAGCGTTTTTTATAAATTATCAAATAATAAATTCTTTTATTTTTTAGGAAAATTCAGTTTACCAGTCTACTTAAATCAAGGATGGATAAGAAAGGTATTAATGCGTATTGATTTTAATATTAACTACACTCAATTAGTTTTCCTGTATAGTTTTTTAACTTTTTTATTTTCTTTCCTTTGTATATTGATTGTAGATAGTATAGTAAAATTAATAAAAACCAAAAAAACTAGAATGGAAGTTTTAAATTAAGAGTTAGCT